>JACPYM010000069.1 GCA_016196035.1 Acidobacteriota bacterium
TGCGGGACGACGCGCGTTGGATGGCGCGCAGTCGTAACACCGCTTCGGCGTGTTCCTTCTTGGGCAGTTTGTCGAGCAGGTTACACATTTTAGGCAGCCAGCACAGTTGTTGTTTACTCAGCGGAAAGACTTCACCCAGCGCCGCGCGAGAAGCCCCATGCGCCATCACCGCTCGCCAGCGTGGGCGCGTTCAAGCCGCGCTTTTGCAAGTCGCGCCAGACCTCCAGCCAGCTTTCTCTCGACTCGCGGTAACCGGCTTGCCACGCGCGAAAGTGCTTTTGCCCAGCCGTATCCACACCCATCACCACCAACAGACGAGCTTTTTCATCGCTCAAGCCCGCCGCCACGTACAAGCCGTCGGCGTACAGATAAACGAACTTGTCCGCCGTCAGATCACGTTGTAGCCAGGCCGCGTAGTTTTCTTTGAACTGCGGCTTGAGCCGCGCGACCGTGCTCGGCGACACGGCCGCCTCGGCGCCCAACAGCGCGCGCAAAGCGGGTTCGGAAAGCGCGCCGCGCCGGTTTGTGAACGCTTCTGATAGGGCTTGACCAACGGCGACTGGAAGCGCTGGCCCGCTGGCGCGGCGCTCACGCGCGGCACTTTGACCGCTACCGCGCCGCTGCCCAGAATATTGAACGCTCCGGCAAAGAGCCGCTGCGAGAACCCCGCGCCACCCCGCTGCGTTCGTCGCGTGGTCGCTGCAAATACTCCGTCACCTCCGCTTCCAAGGCCGCCTGCAAGCGCTGCCGCGCCCCCAGCCGCGCCAGACTTTCCAGCGGATCATTGAACTCCTCCCTCGTCACCAACAGACTTTCCTGGGATGCTTTTCCCATCGCGTATCCTCCGTCGAAGGTTTGCGCAGGCGCACAACCGGTTGGGTACAAAAGATTTTCAACGAGGATACGCGGCACCTCTTTCAATGATCAATTCCCGCAACTTCAAAGCCTAACTCGGGACAAAACCTACACCCGTTTTGGCGAAGCCACTGGCATCTTTTTGCTAACGAAATTATTTGATCGTCATCAACGCGAGTTGCAATTGAAACGACAAGACGCGCTGACTTGGGAAGAGTTGGCCGTGCAAAACGTCATCTTTGTCGGCTCGGGTAAAGCAGGCATGTTCGAGCGCATTCTCGTGCAACTGGCCTTCGAGCAAAAAGCCAACACCATTCTCAACGTGAATCCGCAGGCAGGCGAACCCGCCGAATTCAAAACGCCTGCGCCCAATCCCAAAGATTTTATGCAGCAGAAAGATTACGCGCTCATCAGCGTCGTGCCCGGGCTGCACGGCAAAGGCGAAATCGTAGCCTTTGGCGGCGCATCGAGTTCCGGCTTGTGGGCTGCCGTGGAATTTATGACCGAACCTCGCTACGCCCGCGAACTCGTGACAAAGCTGAAAGGCGCGGACGGCAGACTACCGTGCCATTACCAAGTCGTGATTCACGCGCGTTTTCAATCCCTTGTCCCCATCGAAATCTATACGTGACGCATCGGGCATTGTGAAAGCACGGTTTGGCGAACGTCCTCAAATTAAACAGATCAGGCAATGACAAGACATCAGTGATGGGGGATCAAACTTTTGTCGGCAATGACAATTGGTGCATCATAGACAGGGATTTCTTTGAAGGTATAAGTGTCGCCCTTTTTGCTCCATTTCGCTGCCGGGATTTTGTAAACACCACCCGTGATGATGTCTACCAACACAGGGCTTTCAAAGTTTCCGTTAGAGCAAGAAAACGCCTGGAGTTTGGTTTGATTGGAATCTGTCGGAATATTTTCACCCATCCAAATCACGTAAAGCTGTTTCTGCGTGAGTTTATTGCGGAACCCATAAACCGCAAGGCTGCGGTCGGTAGTTTGTGAATACTTGAATTCGTTGGAGTCTGCGCCAGCGATGTTGCGGGTCGGTTGCAGCCTGGTAATTCTTTCGAGGGTGTTATCAAAAATGGAGGTTACATTTTGGATCGCGTAATAAGCAGTTTTCGGACGAATTATTTTTTTGGTGGCGTCAGATTTAATGATTCCTTTCAGATTTAATCGATTGATTGGTCCTTCGGTATACGCCATTTCAATGATGCCGAAAACACTGCATTCAATGTCATGACCGAGGTTCCCCAACATTCTTCTGACATCCCATTTCGCCTGCGTTAATTCCGTCCAGTTATAGTCCCAAAGCGCGCCCCGCCCTGTGCCGCCTTCTGAAGGCGCGCCATTTTCGCCCTGCCTGAGCTTCATCCCCGGCGCGTATTTATCCAGCGTCTGCCTGAGCAAATAAACCTCGTGATAGTTCGCGTCTGGGTTATAGGCGTAATCGTGATAGGTCATGTTATCGAACAGCTTCATCTTCCCTTTTTTAGCCAGATAACTAAAAAAACGATCTGCAAATTCGAGTCCGATATGCCCCAAGGCCAGCCCTGATATTTTCGCATCAGGCTGAATCTTTTTGATGATCTCCGCCGTGCGGATATTAAACTCCGCAGTCATTTCAGGCGTGTTGATCGTGTTATCGCCAAAGTTCGGTTCGTTCCAGACTTCCCAATCGTTTACCTTGCCTTTGTATCGCGTCACCATCGCCGTGACCCATCTGGCGTAGGCGTCCAACGCTTCTTTTGAGGTAGGCAATCCGGCTCCTAAATTCGCGCCGCCGCCGTCCGGATAAAGCGTATTGCCATACGAAGTTTGCAGCCACGGTTTTAAGCCGCGGCTGACCGCGTCGTTCACAATGTGATCAAGCCACGCCCAATCATACTGGCCTTTTATTTTTTCGGTCTTAGCCCAGCCGGCCTGCATTCGCAGCCGTTTAATGCCTAACGGAGCGAGGTATTCTTTGTACTGATCGTAATCGGCAAAATCACGATCCAGCGTTTCGCAACCGATCAACCAGTTGGAAGATTCAATCTCGCTGGCGTTTCTGGCTTTCACTGAGCCGAGATAGGGCAACGCAATTTTGAGGTCGGTTTGAACTCTATCTTTTGAGCTATTTATTTGCTGCGAATAACTAACTTGAGGAAGCAAAATCAGAGATAGAAAAATAACGAAAGCGGCGGGCAGATATTTTACGAAGCAGGTAATCATAAGTTACTCGTTTCTCAAATCCGACAAATCAACTAATGCGGCATCGCGTCCGCCATCTACGGTTAGCCAGATGCCGGTGATCCATTCGGCGTCGTCAGAAGCCAGGAATAACGCGGCTTTGGCGATGTCTTCCGGCTTGCCCAACCGTTTGAGCGGAAACGTTGACAGCACGCGGCGGCGGGCTTCGGTCGGGTCGGTGAAGGAATTGAAATAGCCTTCGGTGCGCACCGATTCGATCTGCCCTGGAATAATAGCGTTGACGCGAATCTGATCGGGCGCGTATTCGACCGCCAAGTTGCGCGTCAATCCAAGCAGCCCGCCTTTTGCGGCGGAGTAAGGAAACGAACGGTTGTTGCTGCGATAGCCTTGCGTCGAAGCGGTGGTCACGATGCTGCCGCCGTTTATCATCAACGAATGCGCAGCGCGTGCGCACAGCCACGACGATTTCAGATTGAGATTGAGGCACGCCTCCCAATCTTCATTCGTGGCCTTCAGGCTGGTAGAAATCCACGGACGCCCCGCGTTGCTGATGAGAATGTCGAGCTTGCCAAAGCGTGATTTCACTTTGGCAAACAGTGCGTTGATGGAATCTTCATTCGTGACATCGGTGGGAATGGCAATCGCTTTGTCGCCGATTTCCTGTGCGACTTGTTGTGCTTGTGCTTCGTTGATTTCGGCGATCACGACCTGTGCGCCTTCAGCCGCAAACAACTTGGCCGAAGCACGTCCGATGCCGCTGCCGCCGCCGGTAATCACTGCGATTTTGTCTGGTAACCTCATACGGTTTTCAGTTGTGGAGAGGTGACGCGACCTACGCCGACGAACAAGGCGATGCAGGCCAGCAACGCCAGCGTTCCCGCAATGGCGAACACCGGTTGATAGCCCGTGCGGTCTACCATCAAGCCGCTGGCGTAAGTGAATATCGAACCGCCCAGACTCGACGCCATACCAGTCAGGCCGACTGCGGTTCCCATAGTTTCGGTGGGGAAAATATCGGCGTGCAAGGCGAGAATGTTCGCGCTCCATAACCCAAAACCAAACGTTGCCACGCACACCCATGCAATTGCGCCTGCCGAAGTGTTTGCGCCTACGACCAGCACGCCTGCGGCCATCGCGATTGCGCCCACGACCATGACGCTTTTGCGCGCGAACGTGGCGCTGCGCCCGCGTGCGAGCAGACGGTCTGAACACGCGCCGCCAATCAGTTTGCCGATGTCTACGGTGAGGTATGGAATCCAGCCGAACATGCCAATTTCTTTGAGTGTGAAGCCGCGTCCTTTGTTCAGATAATCGGGCAGCCAGAACACATAAAACCACCACACGGGTGTCGCGAGCATACGCGTTGCCATCAATCCCCACAGTTGACGCCAGCCGATGATTTGCGCCAACGCTGCGCCGAAAGTTGCCTTGCGCGTTTGCGCAGCGCCGCTGTCTTTGCTTGCCGTCGCGCGGTCTGCTTCAGAAAGCCAGCGGTGTTCTTCGGGCGTTTGATAAATGAACCACCAGGCCGCGAACCAGAGGAAGCCCAGCGCGCCCGTGACTACGAACGCTGCGCGCCAACCGAAATATAGCGCGAGCGCCGCAACCATCGGCGGAGCGATGATTGCGCCGACAGCGGAACCGCCATCAAAGACCGCCATCCCGAACGCGCGCCGATGTTGCGGAAACCATTGCGCGACAGCTTTGCCGCCCGCAGGCCAGTTGCCCGCTTCGCCGATGCCGAGCGCGAACCGCAACAATCCGAAACTCAGCGGGCCGCGTGCAAAGGCGTGTGCGATGGCAGCGAACGACCACGCCACAATTGAAAGCGCAAAGCCGCGCCGCGTGCCGATGCGATCAATCACGATGCCTGCAAACAATTGCCCAATGGTGTAAGCCGTCAGAAAGAGCGTCGTGATCGTGCCGTATTCGGCGCTGCTGATACCGAGTTCGCCGCGCAAGGTCGGCAGCAAGACGGACAACGCCTGCCTGTCCACGTAATTGATGACCGTGGACAGAAACAGCAAAAACAAGATCAGCGAGCGTAAGCGGCTTAGTTTCACATCAACCTCGCGAGAAATTCGTCAGCACATCTTTGACGGAACTCAGGGATTCGGAAATCGCTTCGATTTTCTTTTCGTCCACTTCGATGCCCAGTCCAATGCCTTCGGGCACGAGCAGATCGCCGTTCTCAAAGCGCGATGGTTCGCGTGTGACATCCGCGGTATACAAACACGGGCCGACCGGATCGGAAGCGTAATCCAACCGCACGGCAGCCGCACCGACGTGGGCTTGCGCGGCGGTCGCAATGCTCAATTCCTGCGTCGTACCGATCAGGCATTCAATGTTTGCAGCTTCGGCCAGCGCGAACAGTTTCATCATGCCGCTGATGCCGCCCGCGACGGTGATCGAGATATTGAAAATGTCTACCGCGCGCAGCTTGATGCAGCGCAGTGCGTATTCGAGGCTGCGAATATGTTCGCTGACGGGATGGTCAATCGCGCGGCGCGCTTCGGCGATGGCTTCGATGTCTTCGCGTTCGACCGGGCTTTCGATGCTCTCGAAAGGAAAGCGTGCGAGTCGTTTATACGCACGCAAAAACGCGGGCAGCGTGAACAGCCCGCTGCCATCCAGCGAAGTCAGTTGAATACGATTGCCGAACTCGCCGCAGATTGTTTCGAGCAGTTGTTCATCGGCTTCGGTGCAATGCCCGAAGTAAAAACGAAACGCAGTGAAGCCGACCTGAAATTGTTCTCTGACCAGTCGCACACGATCAGCTACATCATCGCGGCTTTTTAGCCGAAAGATCGGATAGCAAATGGGGATGCGGTCACGTCGCTTACCGCCGAGCAGGTCATAGACCGGAATGCCCAGCAGCCGCGCTTTCAAATCGTGCGCCGCAATGCTCACACCAGCGCGCGCCAGCACCGCTTTGCCGTGAAAGCGTGTGCCCGGAAAGTTCGCCAGCATCGCGTCTTCGATCTGATTCAGGTTCATCGCGTCGCGCCCCACGAGCAACGCTTGCAAACAGCTTTCGAGGTCGCGCACGTCCGGCATCATTGCGGGCAGATGCGACACATCGGAGATTTCGCCCCAGCCCGTCGTACCGTCCGCAGCGGTCAGGCGCACGATGATGTGCTGGCTCGGTTCGCCGTACAGACGCGGCGTTGTCACCGGATAGAGGTTTACAGCTTTGATTGTGATTCGATCTTTCATCCCGATTTACTTCCTTCTCTCGTTCAGCAAAGTTTGTTGGTTATTTGGAGTGGCGGCGAAACTCGGCGCGCACGTTGTCATTCGGCGGATAGAGGCCAATGCTGGAAGCGCCGCCGCGAATTTTTTGCAGGATATAGTCTTCCACCTGTTCCTGTTCCGCCGCATCCGCCGCAACTTCTTCGACAATGTCGTAAGGAATCACGATGACGCCTTCGGCATCGCCGACGATCACATCGCCGGGCACGACCGCTACGCCGCCGCAGCCGATGGGCAGGTTGATGTCAATCGGCAAGAGCGCGGTAGAGTTCACCGCCGCGTGCCGTCCGCGCGCGTAGGTCGGAAAGTCCATCGCCTGAATCGCGGGGTAATCGCGAAAGCAACCATCCGTCACGATGCCCGCTGCGCCGCGTGCCTGCACGCGCGTCGAAAGAATGTTACCGATGCTGGCCGAAGCCATCGTGCCGCGCGCGTCAATCACCATGACTTCGCCCGCGCCGATGCTTTCGATCAACTGTCGCTGCGCGTTCGTTTCATCATTCTTTTGTTTGAGCAGGTCTGCCCGCACGGGAATGTAGCGCAACGTCACCGCACGTCCGCACAAACGCAGATCAGGGCGCAGCGGCGCAAGTCCCGCCATAAACGTATTGCCAAACCCGCGTGCGGCGAGTTGATAGCTGATCGTTGCCGTGCTAACAGCATTGAGTTGCGCGACGATGTGTTCCGGCAGCGGCGCGAACGTTGGGTTTTCCATAAATGATTTCTTCCCCTGAAAATGAATTATCGCAACAAAAAGTAAAGCACGCCCACTGTCACCAGCAGCGCCAGCGACACAATGCGCGGATCACTGAGTGCAGTGATTGGCCCTTTGAGAAAACTCAACGGATGATCCCAGCAGACTTTGGCGACTTCGGCTTTATCCATCGCGGGCGTGAGCAGGCTGGTGATGACGTAAATCGCAATGCACAGCACGGCGATAATCGGGCCGACGAGCATAAAGGGAATGCCCCAACCGTGAACCGGATCACTGACAATGCCGCCGAAATCTTTGAGTTGATCGGCGGGCAAAAACCATTTTCCCGTGCTCGGCAAATCCAGCAGAAAATAAATCACGCCAATCAACGAACCGACATACAGCGTAGCCATCGCCGCCTGTTTCGTGCCGCGTTTCCACAGCACGCCCAACACAAACACCGTTGTCACAGCAGGCGCGAACGTCATCGGAATTTTATTGATCGCCTCGAAGATCGTCCCAAACTGATCGCCCTGCGTAGACCACAACATCGCCAGCACCATAATGACGCCCGTCGTGATGCGGCCTACGCGCACGACATGCGCATCAGAAGCATCGGGATGCAGGCGCTTGACCACATCCATCGAAATCAGCGTCGCGCAACTGTTGAGCGCCGCCGCCATACAACTCATCAACGCCGCCGCCATGCTGGCCGCGAGCAGGCCGCGCAATCCGACCGGTATCAAATAATTGATCAACGTCGGCAGCATCGTGTTGTAATCGGGATGATCTGTACCCGCCAGATTCACCAGTTGAATCGCGCCTTTTTTCCAAAGCACGTAACCGATGATGCCGGGCAACACCATCAAAAAGACCGGCGTGATTTTCAGAAAGCCCGCGAAGATCGCGCCGTTCTGTCCGTCTTTTAACGTCCGCGCACCGAGTACGCGCTGGACGTGCGTTTGGTCGGCGCACCAGTACCAGATGCCCAAAATCGGATAGCCGAGCAACACCGCCAGCCACGAGAAACCGTTGAGATGCCCTTCGTTATTGATGATCGGTTGTAGCATGTTGAGTTGACCGGGCGCGACGGCTGATTTGAATGCTGCGAAATCGGTCACGCCTACGCCGGGCAAGGCGCGCAAGCCCAGAATGGTGATTAGCAATGCGCCGCCTAACAGCAATACGACTTGAATATTTTCGGTCATCACGACGGCTTTCAATCCGCCCAGCGCGGTGTAAACAACCGTGAAAAGCGACAGCACAATAATCGTCCAAATCATCGGCACGCCGAGAAAGCTCTCAAACACTTTCGCCGCCGCAAACAGGCTGATGCCGATGTGAATGAGCAACGCGCCGAGCAATCCGATGACTGCGAGAAACGTGCGCGCCTCCGGGCAATAACGACGTTCCATAAATTCCGGCAGCGTGGCTACGCCGGAGTTGATGTAAAACGGCGCGAACAACAACGCGAGCAAAATCAGGGTGAAGCAGGCCATCCACTCGAAATTGCCAATGACCAATCCGTCTTTCGCGCCGCCTGCCGCGAGGCCCGCCAGATGAATGGTGGAAATGTTCGAGGTGAACACCGCCGCGCCTACCGTGAACCAGCCGAGCGATTTGTTGGCGAGAAAATACTGCTCGGTCGAAGTGTTCTTGCGATAGCCGACCCAAATGCCAAAGGCGGTAATGCCAATCAGGTAAATGGCGATGACCGCCACATCAATCAGGGATGCATTCATAGGTGTTTTATCGTTTAGAAGTCAGGTTAATCGTGACTGTTTTTTCGGCTGACCGTTTCAACCAGACAACGAGGTCAGTCCCTTCCAACGTGCGGTTGAAGCCGTAGCGAAATTCCGCTCCGCGCGGGACGCTTTTCCCGTCCACTGTGATTTGCGCTTCGGATTCGCCCCAGCCTTTGATGACAAAGGCTGGATTGTGCAGCGGTGAAGCTTGACTGGCATCGAGTTGAAATTTCAGCCCGTTGGAATTCGCGCCCGTCGCCGTCAAGACATAAGCGCGTTCAGCCATCAAATAACCTTCGCTCTTGAACGCCCCTGTCAACAGTTTGAGCGGCGCAGGTTGCAACCACGAACTCGCCAACGGAACCAGCGCGTTCGCTGCCGCTTCGGTCATGCCGTTCAGCATAATTTTGGTCGTAGTGTTGCCCGTTTGCTCAAGCGCAGGCCAATGAATATGGGTCAGCGAACTATGCGAAACGCGATCCGGCGCGACGGCCCAGCGTCCGGTTGATTCAAGCTGTTGCGCGACCGGCCAGTGATTCCACCACGGAAAAATCGAACGCTCGCGGATGATCTCGCCCGCGTAAACATCAATCGCCGCAAGCCTGGGATCAACAATCACGAACGGGCTGTATTTGGCTTTCAGATTGACGAGATGGATGTTGGCGGCTTCGGGTTCCAGCAACCATTTGCGGCGAGCGATGGAATCGCCGCGTTCGGTCATCACAAATTTAGCGCGTTCCGCGTCCAGCTTGCCGACTACGCCGGGCGACGTTTCGGCCCACGAATAGGTATGCGATTGGCCTTTCATATTCGCCAGCGTCAGCCCTTCGGTTTTGAGGTTGTCGTCAGGTTTCGTGCCGGGCGGATTGATGATGATGGATTCGTGAAATTCGCGGAAGCCGCCTGAACCGGGGCCGTTGCCCGCCAGCAGCGTTGGCTTCGTCGAATGCAATTCGATCTTTCTGACCGCGACGCCGTCGGGATAAATCGTGTAATACTCATCCACCCAATCGCCCCAGCCTGATTGGTCTTCGTGCGCGATGCCATACAGCACATCTACCGGCGCGTAACGCCAATGCACCACCGCGCGCGCATCGGTGCTTTCAATAATGCGGACGTGCGAGAACCGCGTCTGCTTATCCGCCATCGGCTCCGAGCCGGAGCGCAAGCCCTTGCTGTTCGTCTCGAAAAATTCGTTGGTATACCAGATGCCGTTCTCTGAAACCCAGCACGGAATGAAACTCGTGCCGCGCCAAAAGACAAAGCGGTAATCTGCCCTGTCGAAACGCACTACGACATCGGGATGCTCGCCGACGCGCCAGAGCCTGTCCCAAAATTCGTTGTATTGCAGCCGCGCATAAAACGCGCCAAAACGTCCTTTGCCTTTCGGGCCGCTCGGCAACAACGGCGCGTGCAGAGGCGGAGTTGCTGAGATTTGCTGCGCGCTGAATTGTGTGGCTACGGCATTGTCGTTGAGCGTCTCGTGATAAATTTTGACCTCATCGAGAATGCCTTCCAACGAACAGCGCACCGGTCTGGCTTCACGCACTTCAAACGCCAGCGGTCGCGCGTTTTTATTGCGTCCGAGCAAGACATCTGCATCCGTTGCCGCCGTGAATATACCTTTGAACGGGAATGCTCCGGCGGGCTGGCCGTTCAGGTACAGCCGCACGCCTGCGCCCGCATCAAACGTGGCGACCAGATGATTCCATTTGTATAAAGGCAATTTGGCTTCAGAAGTCGCGGTTTGCCATTTCCCATCCAGTGCCAGATGCAACCCGAAGCCTCCTTCGGGATCAATGCCAAAGTAATAGCCCTGCTGTTGCTCTTTTTCGTGATCAATCACCGCGCACCACGTCCAGGGATAGGCTTCGAGCGCAACCCACGCTTCCACCGAAAACTGCTGGCCGAGCGTGAGCGGAGCCTTGTGCAACACCGAAGAAGTGTAGCCATCCAATTGCAGCGCATTGCCAGCGACACCCAGCACATATTTGAAATTTCCGGCAAGCTGATCCTGCGCGCCGTTGATCTTTTCGCGCACAAACGTTTCGTCTTTTTGATCGAACGTCCAATGCGCGGCGAGCTTTGATTGGGCGAGAGTTGATGGGTTGATGAAGAGAGTCAGCAAGAGTGCAGCGCAGATTGAAACTTTGATTTGCATACTATTCACGGTTCCTCGTTGGCGCATCAGCGCGAATCAATCCCTCGGCTTTGAATTCTTCCCACAGCCCAGCGGGAATCGGCCACTCGAACATTCGCACTCCTGTCTCGACCTCTTCGGGCGAACGCGCGCCGGGAATGATCGAAGCGACCGCCGCGTGACCGAACGGAAACTGCAATGCCGCCGCCTGCAACGGAACTTCGTAGCGTGCGCAGACGGCTTCCATTTTTCGCACGCGGTCGAGCATCTGCGGATCAGCGTCTTCGTAATTAAACTTCGCTCCCGTGCGCGAGCCGGTTGCCAGAATGCCGCTGCCGTATGGTGTGCCGACGATCACGCTGATGTTTTTGCGAGCGCAGACCGGCAACAATTCATCCAGCGCCGATTGATCAAGCAACGTGTATTTTCCCGGCAGCAGAAAAGCATCGAAGTCGCCCGCTTCCGCAAAGCGCGTGAGCAAAGTCGAATCCCAACAGCCGACGCTGATTGCTCGCACCACGCCTTGTTCGCGCAATTCGTGCAGCGCTCGGTAAGCGCCTTGCATCACTTCATCGAAAGCGCCGTCAGGGTCGTGAATGTGCAGGATGTCTACGCGGTCGAGTTTCAATCGCTCGAGGCTTGAGGTGAGCGAGCGACGCACCGCGTCATAGCTGAAATCAAAAACGGGTTCAAGCGCAGGAAGATTTTTGAACCAAATACTTTCAGCTTGTTGAGGTGTCGGAAGCAGCAAGCGTCCCACTTTGGTAGAAATCACAAACGAGTCTCGCGCGACATTTTCTAAGGCTAAGCCGAGCCGCGCTTCGCTCTTGCCGTGTCCATAGAGCGGCGCGGTGTCAATGTAGTTGATCCCTAGGCTGAGTGCGTGGCGCACGGTGGCAAGGGCGGCCTCTTCAGAAACTTCTGCGAAGAGACCACCAATCACTCCCGCCCCCAGGCCAAGGCGCGTTGCATAGACTTCAGTTGTACCGATTTGAGTTAATTCCGTAGCGTTCATTTTGTCTGGTTAGAAAGTGAACCTGACCGAGATTTGTACCCGCCGATTGCCTCGCTTCGTAATGACCTTCCCGAAATTCTGGAGAGTCGTGTCGTTGAAGAAATAGCCTTGCGTCGGATCGCAGACATTATTCACTGTCCCGCCCAAACCATTTGGCACTCCGTTGACACGCACCCGGCAATCGGTTTGCAATGTCATATCTACATCCGATTGCCGCGTGACAAAGGCTTGATTGAAGATATTGAAAAGGCCTGTCCGAAGCTGGATGTTTTTGCCTTCCTTAAAGCGGAAGTTTTTCATCACTGTCATGTCGTGATTGTTGCGGCTGGGCAGGCGCGAATAAAACGGCGATTGATAGGCACCCGATTGCCCAAAGGCCGGAATGCCGATGGTGGCAACGTCATAAAGCTTATCGCCAACGTTGGTACTCGCGCCATTGATTTGCGGATTCGCCAACAGGATCGGCGCGATGCCGCCGATGTTGGTCGTGCCCGCGCCCGCAAACGCATTCGTGCCAAACCATGATTGCCAGACATTCGCGCCATTCAACCCCGTGCCGGTCGCTCCTGTTGCGCCCCCGGAAAAGAAGACGCGAATCGGCGCACCGCTTTGATAGGTCGAGATGCCTGATAACTGCCAGCCGTTCAATAAGCCACTCGCCAATCTATTGCCCTTGCCACGAATCACGCGCGGCAAGTTGTAGTTGTAATTCACGACCAGATTATGCGTGCGATCATACGCTTGCACGCCATACGAACGGTTGCGCGCATCCAGCGGGTCAACCGTGCCACCATCGCCGCCAAAAATGCCGAGCGCTTTTGAGAAAGTATAGGCTGCCGTATAGGTTAGCTTGCCCTGTTGCCGCGTCAGCGTCAGTTGGCCGGAATGATACGCTGACGTGCCAACATATTCGCGGAAGTTGATGGCATTGAAATCCGGGAAGGGCAACAATTGGCGATAGGCGTCGGTCGAAAGGGCAACGCGTTGTACGGCGCTCGACAGATCAAGCACTTGGCCGTTGGTCGCCGTGAGCGTGCCTTTCAGCAACGCGCCGATAGGCACGAAATTGATGTTGCGCACCTGCGGCAAATGACGCACCTGATTGCCGACATAACCAACCTCCAGCACGTTCCCTTTCCCCAAGCGGCGCGCGATGGAGAGACTGGAACTCGCTGTCCGTGTCACGTCGTTGCCTTCGGGATTGAGTGAGACCGGCGTGATCGAAAGTGGGACGCGCGCCAGATCAACTTGCGTCAAGCGATCCAGCGTCAAATTCTGCACGCCATCTTTGAAAGCGGTTGCGGCTGAATCGAAGCGAACCGTCGGATTGATATAATTCGGTGCGTTCTGCAACGCAGGCGAATATTGGAAGTTACCCGCCGCGCGGTTATAAAACAGCCCGTAACCACCGCGCACGACAAAGTTTCCTTTCTTGCTGACATCCCAGGCGAAGCTCAGACGCGGAGCCAGGCGCGGCGCGGGATCGTCCACGATGCCGGCTTTGGCTTCGCCGCGCGAGACCAGTTGAATCCCATTCGGCTTATTGAAATCGCCATTGATAAAGGCTCCTGCGTTGCGTTGGTATTTCGTCACGTCAAAGAACGTTTCCAGGCCATTGCGCTCTTTGTTATTCGGCACGTTGACCACGCGCAAGCCGTATTCAAAGGTAAACCACGGCTTCATCTTCCAGGCGTCCTGCGCATACACATCGAAGTTCCAGGCACGGAATTCACCGACGGGCGGCGTATTGGATTGCTGCACCGAAACAGGTCGCCCAATGTACAGATTGCCAAAGGAATTGCCCGTGCCGTTGGTCACCCCACCCAGCACAATGCGCCCGTTGTACTGATTGCCGAGGTTCTGTTTCTTGTTGACCTGTTCCAGCAACGATCCGAATTTGTAAACGTGGGAGCCGTTGATCTTCGTGACGTTGCCATTGACGGAATAGCTGGAATTAAAAGCAAACTGCGGCGTCTCGCCCTGAAAATTACCGACATATCCGCCGCCTGTGAGTCCTTGTGAAAGACCCGTCACCTGAAGCGTCGGGAACGTTTTGCCCAGATTGCCGAAGGGGAGTTTCAAATTGCTGAGACCCAATGCCTGCGGCGAGACTTTCTCCACGTCTTTGAATTCATGCGAGAGCTTTAGTTTACTGGCGCTGAAGACAACTTCCATCGTCAGGGTCGGGTCAAAAACCGTGACCAGATTGGCGGCTGCCGAACGTCCAATGTGATCGCCGAGTGTGTTGCTGTAACCCGGCACATACGCGCTGCGGCCCCACACACCATAGGAAAATTCTTCGCCTTCGGTCTCGCGCGCCAACCGGACATACAGATTCGTGCGCTCACTGACCTTGTAATCTACGCGCAATTTCTGATCGGTACGATCTAAAGGCAACGTCTCACCCGTGACGTAATTGAAGCGCCCGGTCGGATCGGTGTAATTCGGTGCTGGAAACAACGTGCTGAGCATCGTCGGCCCTAGATTCGAGGCATCTTTGAAAGGTGCGAGATTGAAATTATTTGCCACCAGACTCTGCCCGACCGTGAAGCCCGTCGGGGCGTTACGCGGCACGGTCAAGGTGCGGTTTTGCAGCAGGTAAGTCGAAGTGCAACCGGCTGGGTTCCCAATGTTGGCGCACGGCAGAAATTCGCTAAAATCTCCCTGCCGCTGTTTGAGGGTGGGAACAACGCCGAAGACGATGTCCTGCGGATTGCGCTGGCGTTGATATTCAAACCCGTAAAAGAAAAAGAGGCGATCTTTGACTTTATCGCCGCCCACCGTTGCGGGTAGTTTGATCGGCCCGCCGAGGTTACCACCGGTATAAAACTGCGACGATTGGGGCCGCGCCAAAGCGGAGTAATTGCGGGCACGGTCGTTAGCATTCAGGCTGTAATGCCGTGCGTATTCATACAAGCTGCCGTGAAATTGTTTGCCGCCCGATTTGGTGACGGCGGTGACCTGCAAGGTACTCGTACCGAATTCCGCCGCGTAATTGGAGGTCTGCACGCGCACTTCTTTCACCATATCGTTGTTGGGTGTAACGATAGTGCCGTTGTTCGCGCCGACATCTTTGGTGATCGAGCCGTCAATGCTGATGTTGATGTTTTGCCCGCGCTGACCGTTCACACTGAACCCATTGTTCGCATTGCCACCTTGTTGGAAGCCCGTAAAATCAAGCGTTTCGGCATCGGGGCCGACCACTCCAGGCAGGATGCGCAGGAGTTCCAGACTGCTGCGCGAAATCAGCGAAAGGTTTTCAATCTGGCTGGCGGTAATGGTGTACGCCTTCTCGCCCGTCTCGGTTTGAATCTGGGCGGCTTCGCCGGTAACAGTGACCGATTCAGTCGCCGCGCCAATTTCCAGTTTGATACTCAATCCGCGTGTTTCGCTGGGGCTGAGCAGAAATTTGCTGAGCGAATATACCTTGAATCCCACGCCCTCGACCTTGACCGTAAACACGCCAGGCGTTAACGCGGTAAAGCTGAAAAGGCCGTCTTCATTGGTTGTCGCGGTGCGTTCCTGCTGCGTCTGTTCGTCGCGCAACAGGACTTTAGCCTGAGCAACTACTGCGCCAGTTGGGTCAGTGACCGTACCGCGCAAGGATGCGCTGCCGCTGGTTTGCGCCAGCCCGCTCAAGGTAGCGACCAACAATAGGAAGACTATTGTTACAAGGTTATGGACTTTGATTGTATTCATCGGGTGCTTTCCTCCAACAAGGTGAAATATTATGGGTAATTGCTCAGCCCTCTTCGTCACCACCTGACGGCTGAATGTAGGCAGGTCGTTGACGACCTGCTCGCGTTAAGAAACCAGTTCACGAATCACGCGCCCCTCGACCAACGTTGGCACTTCCAGGCGCCCATTGTGCTTGTAGGTCGTCTTGAATTGATTCAATCCCATCAGGTGCAGAATCGTCGCGTGAATATCGTGAGCATGCGCGCGTTGCTCAATCGCTTTCAGCCCGATTTCATCTGTCGCGCCGATAATTTGTCCGCCCTTGATGCCTGCGCCTGCCATCCACATTGTGAAGCCCCAGGGATTGTGATCGCGCCCGTCGCCCTTCTCGTTGAAGGGCGTCCGCCCGAACTCGCCGCCCCAGATGACCAGCGTGGAATCGAGCAAGCCGCGCGCTTTCAAATCGGTCAGCAAACCCGCTACGGGCAGGTCGCTCGAAGCGCACATCTTTGAGTGGTTGCCTTCCATATCGGCGTGCGAATCCCACTTGCTGCCCGCGCCGGAATAAAGCTGAATGAAGCGCACATCGCGTTCGACCATGCGCCGCGCTATCAAGCACATCGTCCCGTATTTATCCGTCACAGGGTTGCCGATGCCATAGAGTTTTTTGGTCGCCTCGGATTCTTTCATCAGGTCAACGGCTTCGGGCGCGGCGGCTTGCATGCGATAGGCCAACTCATATGAATTCAAACGCGCCAGCAATTCCGTGTCTTCGGGTTTGTCGGCGGAGTACCCCTGATTCAGTTGCGTGATAAATTGAATTTTGTTGCGCTGTTGCTCATCGCCAATGTTGGCGGGTGTTTTGACGTACAGCACCGGATTCGCGCCCGTGCGAAATTGCGTTCCCTGATAGACTGCTGGCAGGAACCCTGCGCTCCAATTATTTGGGCCGCCGAAGATGCCTTCGCCATCGGCCAGCACCACATAAGTCGGCAGGTTCTGATTCGCCGTGCCTAAGCCATACGTCGCCCACGCGCCAAGCGAAGGCCGTCCGGCCAGAATCGAACCGGTATTCATCTGCCAGACCGAACCGACATGATTCAATCCATCGGCCCAGCACGAACGCAACACGGCCAAATCGTCTACGTGTTGCGCAATGTTGGGCAGCCAGTCGCTCACCGGAATGCCGCTTTGCCCATAATTTTTGAAGGTGCGCTGGCTGGGCATAATCGTATTCCCACCTGTACCCATAGCCGTGATCGGACGCCCAAACGATTCCGGCATCGGCTTGCCCGCCAGTTTGAGCAGTTCGGGTTTTGGGTCGAAGGTATCCAGATGCGACGGGCCGCCTTCCATAAACAACCAGATGACGGATTTCGCGCGCACGCGATGATGCGGCTTTTTCGGTGCGAGCGGATCAAGCACAGCTTTTGCGCCATCCGCAGCGAAGCCGTCCTCGCCCAGCAATGCGGCTAAGGCGAGCGCGGAAAGCCCAGCACTGCTTTGTTGCAGAAAGTTGCGCCGACTGTGCAGCGCGGGTTGCGAGTATTTTTTTCTCCGTTCTTCATCGTCATTCTCATGCTTCACTTCGTAGTCACGAATAAATTCGTGACTACGAAGTGAAGTGCGCGGGAGGAAGGTTTACTACCACAACAGCTTCAACCCAAATTGAAACTGCCGCGCGAACGTATTCGTGCTGGTGATTTTGGCGAAGTTCGCGGAACCAAAGCCGCCGCTCGGCGAAGAAAATTCAGGCCGATTGAAGGCATTAAACGATTCGGCGCGGAATTGCAGGCGAATCTTTTCGGTCAGGGTCGTCGTCTTGAATAGCGAAATGTCCCAGTTGTTTTTCCCGGCGCTACGCACATCGGGCAAACGCGCCAAGCCAACAAGCTCCAGCGTCTGCCGTTGGCGAAAGACCGATGTATTGAACCACCCGTTGACGCTGCGTTCGCTGTTCGGAATCTCTGCGCTTTGGCCTGTGCTTTCCGCGCCGGTGATGTCGAAAACATAGCCGCTCTGGGCCTGATAGATCGCGTTGAGTTGCCAGCCTTCGACGATCTTGCCGCCAATGCCACCAGCATTGCCGAAGAAGCGTTTGCCTTTGCCGAACGGCAATTCATAGCTGCTGCTGACAACCAGCCGTTGCGGAAGGTCATTCTCGCTCAGTTCCTTGGTCAATGCGGTGTCGGTCTCGTTGAGGAAGCGCACCTGATCGAGCTGCTTGGCGTTGGTGTAAGACACCAGCAGGCTGAAGCCATTGGCGAAACGGCGTGAAGCCTTCATTTGAAAGGCGTCGTAACGGCTGCTGCCAATGCTGCGATTGAGCAGGGTGATGCCGGTGAAATGCGGGTAAGGCCGCAGCAACTGACTGCGCGTGACCGTGCGTGCGGACAACGCGCCCGACGTAATCAACCCGAAAAACGGATTCTGTACCGAGTCGTTCAGAATGTTGCGCCCCGTTGCCACAAACGTATCGCGCGCCTGTTTGATGAATTGCAGCGGAATCGCATTGACCGCCTGATTCACCGCCAGATCGCGCCCCAGCGATCCGCTGTAGGCCACGTCCAGCAAGACCTTGCCCGGCAGTTCGCGCTGAATCGTCAACGAATACTGATGCGTGAACGGTTGCTGACGATTCGGATCAATGAAACCGATGCCCTGTCCCACCAGCGTATTCAGCCCCAGGCTTGCGCCGGTCGGATTGACCAGTCCGGTGGGAAACGGATTGCTGAGCGTATTGGCGGGCGTCAAGCTGCCATCGTTCGAAACCACCCACGGCGTCGAGACGCTGAAGCCCAGGCGTGATTCGGCGAGTACCGTTGACGCGCCATAAAACAAACCATAGCCACCGCGCAAAATCGTTTTCGGCGTCAGGCTATAGGCCACGCCGAGGCGCGGCGAGAAATTATTGCGATCCAGATTCGTTTGCCCGCGCGACTGTCCATTCACGCCGGTGAAGAGCAATCCGCCTTTGACGTTGAAATTCGTCGCCGGAACTTCAGCAATCGGATTCGCGGCGTAATTGATTTTCGCTTGCTGTTCCAACGAACTCGCTGTCGTGAAATCATAACCGCGATTGAGCCGGTTGAAGCGTTCGGTGTAATCGCCTTCCCATTCATAGCGCAGTCCTAGATTCAGCGTCAGCTTGCTGCTGAGGCGGAAATCGTCCTGAAAATAAAAGCCGAAATACTTGCCCTGTTCCGCCGTTGCCGCGTTGTTGTCCACCGAACCGCCGGAACCCAGCCCCAGCAAAAACGAAGCCAGCGCCGCGCCGCCTGTTACCGTGGCTGCCTGTGGATTTGGCCCACGCGTGAAAGTTGAATTGAAGCTATACGCCCCGGCAGCATTGGCTCCAAACGATCCTGGATTGGAGCGCACCACCCGATATTCGCCGCCGAAACGAAACGTCTGTTTACCGGCGATTTTCGTCAGCCCCGTGCGAAACGAATGCGAATCTTCAGAGCTTTTCAGCAACTTGTTCGCGCCGCTCAAAGTCGTAAGGCCAGCGATGGCAATTTGCGGAATCGCCTTGACCGGCAAGAGCGCGCTCAAGGCTGCCGGAAAGCCAAACGTAGCCGGATCAGTGCCAGTATTCGCCGATGAACCGGTGTTGAAATAACGCGAGAAACCGTAACGCATATTCAAAATCAACGATGGGCTGAGCGTCAGCGTGTCATCAAACGCAAAGCCCGGCGCGACGCGGTCGTCCACATCCTGCGTGACTTCGTTCTTGAAATTGCCCTGCCGCAAAACCTGGAAATGGCGTTTGGAAAAGCGCCCAAAGATCGCATGCCGTTCACTGAACCGATGATCTATGCGCGCCACAAAGCCGTTATCAAACACCGGGTCTTTGAACGAGCGCAGATAGTTGTTGGCTTTCGTGATCGAATCGCCCGCCGCGTTGGGCAGCGGAAACAGAGTGATCAGTTTCGCCGCAATCGGGTTGATGCGGCTGAGGGGAATTTTATTGCCAACGAACGCATCGCGCACAAATGCTGTCCCCACTTGCCGCGTCGTCGCCGGGTCATAAATCACAACCGGTGCAGCCGTCCCATTCGCCTGCCGCACAAAGGTCTGCGAGAAATCGCCCTGCCGTTCCAATTCTGTTGGCACGCTTGAAACGAACGCGCGCGGCACGCCTTCGCGCGAGCCTTCATAATTGAAAAAGAAGAAGGTGCGATTCTGCCCGCGATAGACGGCCTTGCCGCCTTCGCCAAAGCGCGGCAAATAAACCGGGCCGCCTATCGAACCGCCAAACAGGTTGTAGCCGAATTGCGGAATCGTCGCCGCAAACGGATCGCGCGCGTTCAATTTTGAATTGCGCAAAAACTCAAACAACGCTCCGTGCCAATCATTCGTCCCAGACCGAATCGAAGCGTTAATCACACCGCCCGCAAACCGTCCGAACTCCGCATCAAACGCATTGGTCTGCACTTTGAATTCCTGCGTCGCGTCCACCGAAGGGATGAACTGAATCAAACCATCGCTGCCCGTGTTCGGCACGCCATCCAGCAATGCTTCATTGAAACGCGGTTGCGAGCCGGAAAGCGCAAGGCTGGAAATCCCATTGTTCCCGGTCGTGCGCAAAAAGGTGAACGTTTGTGAACGCGCCACGAAATTAACGCCCGGCACCAGCGTTGCCAGTGCAAACGCATTGCGCCCGTTGAGCGGCAAATCCACCAGCGTCCGCCCGTTGATGACCTCGCCGCGCGAAGCGTCCGCTGTTTCCAGCCGCGACGCATCGGCGGTGACGGTGATCGAATCCGTGACCGCGCCCGCTTCGAGCGCCACATCAATCGTTGGACGCGCCAGCACTTCCAGCGTCAGGTTGTCGCGCACCGCTTTTTTGAAGCCGCTGGCCTCGACTTCCAGCTTGTAACGTCCCGGCTGCAAAGCTGGAATGACATAATCGCCGTTCTCAGAAGTGACGACGCGGTTGGCTGCGTTGGTTTCCAGATTCGTGACGACGATTTTCGCGCCGACCACCGCCGCGCCCGAAGCGTCACTGACACGCCCGCTGATCGTGGCACGGAACTCCTGCGCCAGCGCGCAAACAGATAGTAAACAAAGCATCGTTAAGGTTTGAATCAACCGCATAGGTGGTGCCTCCTAGTTGAGATGGAAATTCTGTAAACATTTACATAGCAGAGTAAAAAAATAATGCCTATTTCCTGATCAGCTTCAAATTCGGCAGCGGCACGCTGCACGAATTGCGCTCCAATAACTGACACGGGAAGACTTTGGCGTCGAGCCGTGTGCCCGGGTTCTTCAATTTCTGCAACAGCATCCGCGCTAGTTCTTCCCCGATCTTTTCCTGAAAGACCGAAATGGTGGTGAGCGAAGGTTCTAAAATCGAGAACTCTTCGCGGTCGCCAAAGCCAATCAAACTGATCTCACGGGGCATCGCTACGCCGCGACTGAGCAGGGCTTTCCAGATGCCGCCCGCAATTTCATCATTGCCGCTGAATATCGCCGTAGGCGTCGTCGCGCGGCGCAGCAATTCCGCCGCCGCCAACTTGCCGTATTCGATGTAATGCACATTCCAATCGTCGGTCACGGTAATTTCCTTCAGCCCGGCTTTTTTCATCGCTCGCTGATAGCCTTCATAGCGACGCGCAAACCAAGGCAATTTTGTATTGCCCACAAACGCGATGCGCTGATGACGCAGGCGAATCAGATACTCGATGGCTTCAAAGCAACCCGACACGTCATCATAAACAATCGCGTCTTGCTTCAGTTTTTCTTTGCGCCCGATGTAAGTATTCCCCACAATGACATAGGGCAGTTTCAGCTTGTCGAGGGCGTCGAGAAAATTGTCGTGATGCACTCCGGCCAGGATGACACCGTCCACTGATCCCTGCTGCGCAATCAAGCGCGGCAGATGTAAATTTCCCGCCTTCATTTCCCGGTCATAGCGATGAAGCGAAAAGACCACATCGTAACCCGCCTCCGCCATCACCCGTTCGCAGGCGAGCAGCATTTTGACTTGTGTTGAATTAAGCGTTTCACGATTGCCGAGCAGAAAACAAACCGTGCGCGACTCATTGCGCACCAACCGTTCCCAATGCACATTGCGACGATACCCCAACGCCTCAACCGCTTCATTGACCAGCCGCGCCGTATCTACGTCAAAATAGCCTGAGTTATTCAACACGCGCGAAACCGTCGCAGTGCTCACGCCCGCTTTTTGGGCTACGTCTTTGATCGTTGGGGTTGTCATTGTGGAAACATTTACACAAGCATCTTCAATATGTCAATGCCAGCTGACGACCAAGTGCGGTGCTGCGGCCTTGATGTCAGCCATTACACGCTTGCTTACCATTCGACCAGACAGGACAACGGTTAAGCGTTCAACCTTTCCACTCAGCCAGCATATTGCAAAACAACGCGCCCTGCTCAATCGCATCATCCAGCGCCCGATGCGTATGCGGCAGCTTGTCGAACCAGCGTTTCGGCATATTGCGTTTGGGGCAGGCGCGGTAATCCTTTTTGAGCAGCGCCATCGCAAAGGTCTTGATGTCGAGCGCCGAATGCGAGAACGGGCTTTCTGAGGCGAAGCGCATCAGATACCAATGGACGAACATAAAGTCGTAGGCCGCCGGATAGGCTACGAACACTGGTTTGCCCGGGAGCGCCTTGAGCCACGCGACGTAACGCGGCATCACTGTGGCAGGGTCTTCCGGGTTTTCGCGGCAAGCGGCCCAGGCTACAGGCTGCGTCGCCCACCACGCCATCGTACCTGCGTCGGCGACTGCTTTAGGCAGCGTCATTAGATTGGCGGTAAACGTACTCACCAACGTCTTGTCGGCCAGATAAGCCGCCGAATCGAAACTCAGCATGGAATTGACACCGGGAATCGTCCCGTCGCTTTCGACATCGGTGTTGACGTAAATCTCAGGTTGGTCTTTCATACTTTTCATTTGTTTGTGACAAAACGTCTTCACTGGTTGAGAAATGTTTACGTTTCGTCACTTCGTTACAGCGGTTTCCACTGGCCTTTGTTTGTCCAACGAAAGGCGAAACGAACGCCCGCGTGCATGGCTTCGGTCAGCGGCAACAGAAATTGCGTGATCGCGGCGACGATGTCGGCGAGTT
The DNA here is from genome assembly GCA_016196035.1 of Acidobacteriota bacterium. Lineage (NCBI taxonomy): Bacteria > Pseudomonadati > Acidobacteriota > Acidobacteriota bacterium. Next base: position 22,677 of record JACPYM010000069.1, read on the forward strand.
GGGCTTCGCGGTCACGCAACGCATTCTTGCGCAGAAAACTTTGCCATTGCACCAAACGATCACTGACGAACTGTTCGCTCAACGCCAGCGGCGTACCTTTAGGCAAAGGCGTTTGGCGACGCGCGAACGTAGCGCGAATCGTAGCCATCAGCGTTTCGCCGTCAAACTCAAATTGCCGTCGCGCTGCGCGATCACGCGCAAGCGGTCGCCGACAGAAGCGGGCAAATTGGTGGGTGTCTTGCGAGTTACCACAGCGCCTCCAGATAGGGACTTATCACGTTGCCGACGCGACAGATCCCGGCGTAACGCCAAATCTCATCCGCCGTCGCGCGCCGCGCTTTGCGGCATTCGCGCAGGGCTTCCAACGCGACTTCCAAACCGATCTTGTTACGGAACTTGAAACAATCGGCGACGGTCTTGGCTACGTTATAAACACGCAGCGTGACGCCCTCAATCTTGTGTTCCTCAATGCCTTCGGTGTATGACTCGCCCGAAAAGAAATGGAGGCGGAGCGGCGGCTCGGTGATGCGTGGACGATGCGCCCCGCGCGGCAACGCGAGCCAAACCTCGAACGGGTCTTGCGTCGTCAATTCGTGATAGTTGAGCGCCGACAGCAAACACAGCACGCCTTGCGGTACGAGCTTGGCCGCTTGCAGGAAACTTTCATACTCGCTCAGTTCCGCATCGGCCAGGCGGTACAAACCACGCCCTGCGCGCACGATCAGCCCGCGCTTTTCCAGCCGTTGCAGATGGACGCGATGCACGCCACGCCCGATGAGTTCGCCGGTACGTGCGACGTTTTGCTGCCCCATGCGTTGCAGCACTTGTTGCGTCGCTACGGGTTTGCGAGTTGCTTTTGCTAGTTTCGGCATCGTGTTCCGCTCTCTTTGCATTTCGAGATAAGTGCAGAGAGAGCGGAACACCACCGTTGTTCTGCGAAAACTACCGTTCATAATCAAACCAGCGAGTTGTGTTCGCGCGCGTTGAGCGCATTGTTGGTGAGGTTGCCGCGCAAGAATGATTCGGCTACGCGATTGAGTTCTTCGGGCGTGCGCGTAGCGTTGAGCTTTTCGTGAATGGCGCGAAACGCGGGCGAACGATGCAGCGTGCGAGCTTCGGGAGCGCGCCAGCGTTCCGCCACGTAGCCTTTCAAAAATCGGCACACGCTGCTACGTGTGCGCAATGCGGCGCGCGACTGGCGCGGCAACAAAACGTTGCCGATGGGTTAAGTGCGCTGGCGGTGCAAGAACGTAGCATTCAAGCGCCGGCGCACCTCGGCGCAATGTTGCGAACCGCTCGCGCCACTGGTTTGTTACGTCAACCGCGCTATTACTGCTTCACACGCGCTGAACCCACGCGATCTGACAGGGCTTTGAATTCAGCCGGGGTCATTCCTTCGCCCAACAATTCCAGCTTGTACTTTTCCCCGGAAAACGGTTCGATTTCCAGAATGTAAGGGCCGGTTTGCTTGACGGTTTTGACATCCTTGAGCTCCCACTGGCGCGAATACTTCAGCCCTTCGGCGGATTCAAAATGAATCATGTTGTCCATAATGATCAGCTTGCCGGTGGTTTTCCCCAGCAGGTTGTCTTTGCGCGCCTGATAGATTTTCTGGCCCGGTTTGTCAGTGCTGGCCGTCACGTCTTTGGCTAGCGCGTCCGCCGGTTTCGCCATGACGGTTTCTTTGTACCAGGCGGCCAACCCCGCGCCGCTGCCTTCGACCAAACGAAAGGCAAAGCGATTGCGCTCACCGCTGCGGTCTTTGACGTTCTTGTTCGTATCAACGGTGATGACACCCTCCTGCTCGTTCCAGCCTTTGATATTGCCTTTATCAATGGCAAACGAGGCATCTGGCATTTCCTCATCCACAAAGATCAACTGCTCACCGGCAGTCACCAGGCGGCCTTTGGCGACACCGAAGTTGATCGAAAGCTCGGCCTTTTGCACTTTGACCGGGACTTGCGCGGCCACCACGCCGCACAGTCCCAGCGCGCACACAACGACAGCCAAACTACAACTCTTGAAGTAGCTCATTGAGATAGTTCTCCTTCTCGGAAAGAAAATTGAAATTCCAGGGATTAGTACGAATGGGGAGGAATGGGCAGCTTGGTCATCAATGGTGTCAACACGATCCAACTGCCATCTTGCGAACTGCGATACTGCGAATGGAGGTAACTATTTGCCTTGTCCGCGCTGATTTTGCAAGTCCTTCAAGCGCAACTTTCAGCTCTCGGCAAATTATGCCGCCGATCCGCGCCGGCTGTCGTGTGTGCGCAGGCGCCACAAAACAACCAAGGCGCCCAGCAAGATCGCCGCGCCTAACAAGAGCCGCGTGGTCGAACCCCAGACAGTCGCCAGGGTATGAATACCGCCGTCAAGCGCGACTTTTTGCACGCGCAGATAAGGGCCAATGCCCAAGGCCGTCGGCACGAGCGGCACGTCCGCCAGGCTCTCCAGCACGAACACTTCGTTGTTGAACACGGTCACCCCGGCGGGCAGCCAAAAGCGTCCGGTCGTAAAAATGGTTTCGACGCGCTGCTCCGCATTGATGCGGCGCACGGCGTGTTGCTCGGTATCTGCTACCAAAACATTGCCTTGCGCATCCACGGCCAAACCCAAAATCAGCGGCTGCGCGCTGCGCGCGACACCTGCCAGTGGATTGCCGCCCACCGTAGTAACGTTGCCGTCCGGCGCTACGCGGCGGATGCAGGCTTGGTCGCACAAATACAGCGCGCCGTCCGCGCCCAGAACCAGCGCGCCAATCGCGGTGAATTGGGCTTGCGCACCGTACCCGTCGGCATAGCCAGGCGCGCCCCCGGCCAGGAAGATCAATTGTCCCGCTGCTGTGCGTTTCAACAGCCGCATGGTTTGGGCGCTGCTTTCCACTTCATACTGGTTCCCGGCGGCATCGCGCGCGAACCCCGTGCCGTGCATGGCGCTCAAAGAAGACGAGCCTAGTTCGATCAGTTTGTCGTCGGTGTCAAACAGCCAGCGGCGGTTGCGCCATTGGTTGGCGGCGGCGTCCCAAGTGGCGTGTTCGCCGAACACATCCCCCGCTTGATCCAACCACAGATTGTGGGAATGCTGGCCTTTGAGCAACGAAACCAGCGTCCCACGGCGATTGATCTTCCAGATGCGCTGCTGGGCGGCATCGGCAAAATAAACTTCGCCGTCCGCGCTCACACAAATGCCCCAAGCCGGGTGCGCGCGGGCCGCTCCCACCGGCATCCCCAACCAGAACGCGAGCCATATGGCGTGGCGCAGCAAACGCCAGCAACACAAAGTCATCAACACAATCCCTCGAATGGAATTTCTACGAACGGCGGGCCATGGATAGGGAGGATTCAGCCGCAGCCTGGGCCAAACACCGTGCTTCTATATCATTCGCCGGTGTGGTAAGTCGAGAAGAGTTCGGGGAAGTCCAACTACGTCAGCCCAAATTCGCTGCGGCGTTGCACCACATCCCAACACGCGCAAACTCGTCCGAAGCGCTCGCAAAACACGGCGGCGGCTTGTCGCGCTCAATTCCCTATGGCATCTTGACGGCTCATTTTCACCGCAACCATTTTTCACGGACAGGAGAATCAGCTATGCAAATCGGTTTCATCGGTCTCGGCATCATGGGCCAGCCCATGGCGCGGAATCTGTTAAAAGCGGGCTTCCCGCTGGTCGTCGCGACGCGCACGCCCGGCAAAGCCGCCAACTTCGCCGACGAAAACGCCACGCTGGGCCGCGTGCAGGCTGCCGCAACACCTGCGCAAGTCGCCGCCCTTTGTGACGTCATCATCGTCATGGTCACCGATACGCCAGACGTAGTCGAAGTGGCTTACGGCGAGACTGGTCTTTTCGCCACGGCCAAACCCGGCACGATCATCATTGATATGAGCACCATCTCGCCCAGTGTCACGCGCGACCTCGCCACCAAAGCCAACAAGCAAGGCTTGCACTGGCTGGACGCGCCTGTTTCCGGCGGCGAGAAAGGCGCTATCGAAGGCACACTCACCATCATGGCCGGCGGCGCGGCTGAAGCGGTCGCGCAAGCGCAACCCGTGCTCAATGCGATGGGCAAACGCATCACCCATTTCGGCGCGCCGGGCAACGGTCAATCCGCCAAACTCTGCAATCAAATTATGGTGGCGGTGAACTTGATGGCCGTCTGCGAAACCATGACCTTTGCGCGCAAGGCCGGCTTGGATTTGAATCTGTTGCATCAAGCGTTGACCGGCGGCGCGGCCAATTCGTGGGCATTGGATGTATTGGGCAAGAAGATGATTGACCGCGATTTCAAACCAGCCTTCATGGTCAAGTTGCAGCAAAAAGATTTGCGACTGGTGATGGATGCGGCCAACAGCAATCATTCCGCGCTGCCCGCCGCCGGGCTGGCCCATCAAATGCTTGCCGCTGTCGAAGCCGAAGGGCGTGGCGAAGATGGCACGCAATCGCTGGTGCGCATTTTTGAACGGCTGGCGGGACTGGCTGAGTAACGCATGACAAGCCGTGCGCGCGCGCGGCGGCGTTCATTCACGACTGCCGCAAGCTGCTCAGCTTTTGCTGCAAGGTTTCGGCGTCAGGCAGTTGCGCAAAATCCAGGCAAAGCTGTTCCAAGGCCTGCCAGTCTTCGAGACCTTCCACTTGCGCACGCCAATCCACCGCTGGAAAACGGCGCGCGGCCAGCCGGGCCAAAATGTCCGCCGCCGCCTGCGCGCGGCCTTCTTCACGGCCTTCTTCACGGCCTTCTTCACGGCCTTCTTCTTGCGCTACCTTAAACAGGATTTGATAGGTCGGTGTCTGTTGAAACTGTTCAAACGTGATTCCAAACATGGTTCCTCTCCTTAACGCGACAACTAATTCGTCGTGAGTATAGCGAAGACTGCCCAAGACCAACAGACTGAAAAACAGGCTGTCGCGTAGGCCCGCGTCGGGTAGTTGCAACACGCGCAACGCCGCGCCGCGCAAATGCGCCTCAGCCCCTTGCATCAATGGCACGAATGGCAACACCTGCGGCCGGTCGAGCGCCAGCGCTAATTCCGCCGGCATTTCCCACACCTTGGACACGCGAAACCTGATCGCCACTTGCAAAGAACCCGCCGTCAAACTCAGCCCCTCCGGCACCACCGACGGCAAGCGTTCCGGCGTCAACAGCAGCACATAACAATCCACTTCATACTGAGCTTCATAGGTGAGCCAGATCAGCAACGCATAGGTCAGCATGCGCTGCGGCATCTCCGGTTCCCAGCGTGTCTGCGCCTCGACGTGCACGATGCGCGCGCCCACCGCTGTCCGCACCAGATAGATTTGATCGGAAATCTGTTTGCCCGCGCGCAACTCGCGCGAGAGTACCTCGATTGACAGCGCCTCGTGTGGCTGCACCGCGCCTAACAGCAACAGCAATGCCTCCGGGTCGCGCTCGGCTAACTCTTTGAAAGCGTCGTCGTACTTTGTGTTGGAAACAGCCATCTCCCTACCTTCAGCGTTCCAGCTTCAACCGCACGCCGCCCCGCACCAAACGCGGCATACCCAGCGTTTCCAGCGGCGTGCGTCCCACGACAATCTTCTCATCCAACAAATTCTGCACCGCTACAAACACCTCGAACCAGCGCCCCAGCGGACGCGCCACCGTCGCATCAACGACGGCAAAGTTGCCCAGCGGCAATAGATTCTGATCGTCATCGAACTGCTTACCGATGGCGCGAAACTGCACCGCCGCCGTCACAAAGCGCGGGTGCGCATACGCCGTTTGCAACGTGAACTGATGGCGCGCCACCTGCGGTACCCACAAACCTTCCAGCCGCGCATCCTGCGGCGCACGCCGGATTGTCGCGTCAACCAGCAAATAGCCCGCCGTGATTTGCCAATGCTTGGCGGGATTGAATTCGGCTTCGGCCTCCAGACCGCGCGAACGTGTGCGCCCCAGGTTGCGGCGTTCGCGTGTGATCAGCGTCGGCGTCGCCGACAGCGTAAAGTTCGCCACCGGATTGATCGTCTCCGTCCAAAAGCCTGTCGCGCGAAACCGTGTCCGCTGCCAAGCCGCCGCCGTCACGCCCGCTTCGCCGCCAGTCAAACGTTCCGCCGTCAGTTTCTCATTCGACTGCGTCAACGTATCGCCCACGCGGAATGAGCGATACAACTCATTCAACGTCGGCGCGCGAAAGGCGCGATACCCAGCGACGTGCAAATTGACGTGTTCGGCGACCGCATAAGACAAGGCCAGGCGCGGGCTAAACGCGCTTTCGGAACGCGGCGCAAAGAAGCGCGGCACAACTGCGCCCGTCGCCAGCGTCCGCGTCACCGAGGCCGCCGAAGAGTTGCGCCAATCGTCATAGCGCCCGCTCGCGGTCAGACTCAACTTGGAAGTCAGTTGGAAAATACCTTGCAAGAAACCGCCCGCGCGCCGCTGCCTGCCGCCCGCGCTGACAAACGAAGTCGCGCGATTGTTGGCATAGACGATCTCATCGCTCGTACCGCGCACGCCGCGCACGTCCAAGCCGGCGACCAGCAAATGCTTGCCCGCATTCAGCCGCGACCAATTGAACGACAACCCTGCATCGCGCGCGGGCACGAATTGCAAGCGCGACAACGTCTCGGAATTGCGATTGGCCGCCACCGCCGTGAAGCTCTGGTGATAACGCTGTTGATTGCCAAAGACCGTTAATTCCCACGTGCTGCCCTCGCCGGTTTGCACGCGCCCGCCCACGGCCAGCGATTCATTCGCCGTGTCGTTGTATTGCAAGACCGTTCCATTCGCACGGTCTTCGTCAAATAACGTCCCGCGCGCAAACACGTAGCTGTGCGCGTTGAAATCATTTTGCAGCCGCAGATTCAACACGCGATGTTTCGAGGCCGCCTGGGCATCCGCCGTCCCGCGCGTGGTCGGCGCAAGCAGAAAATAACCATCCGTGCGGAAAGCTTCGCCGGAAAGCGTCGCGCCAAAGCTCTTCCATTTCTCGCTGGCAAAGAACGAAACTTCGCCCGTGTCGCGATTGCCATAACTTCCTTCAACATTCACGTGACGACTGGCGGGCGGGCGCGTCAACAAGTTAATCACGCCGCTCAGCGCGTCCGAACCATACAAATCCGAAGCGCCGCCGCGCACGACCTCAATGCGTTCAATTGCGGTGCGCGGCACGCGATCCCAATAGACCCAACCGCCAAAGGCATCGTTGAGCGGCACGCCGTCTTGCAAGACCAACGTCCGGCTTGCGCCGCTTGCTCCCGCCCCGCGCAAGCTCACGCCGCCCGTCGTCGGATTCGCAACCAAACTACTCGCGCGGCGAAACAGACTGAAGCCGGGAATCTGGCGCAGCAGATCATCGGTCGTTTGCGCGCCGGCATTCTGGACATCGCGCGCATCCAGCAAGCTGATGCTGGCGGGCGCATCTTCCAACCGCACGGCAGCGCGGGCCGGAGTAACGGCGACGTCTTCGATAAGCAAAGCAGGTTCAAGCTGAATGGTGAGATTGACGGTTTGCGCCGCAAGGCTGACATGCTGCGTGATTCGGATGAATCCATCCGCTATCACGCGCAACTCGTACTCGCCGATGGGCAGAGTGAGGGTAAAGCGGCCTTCCGCATCCGTTTGTGCGCGAATTTGTGCGGAGGCAATCTCAACCGTCGCGCCTTTCACGCTTGCACCAGCCGAATCAACAATGCGCCCGGAAATTTGCTGCAGAGTTTGCGCCCCAGCAGACAATACAATGAGCAGAACATAAACCAAGAGGGAGCAACTTATTTTCATAACGCAATGAGTTTGGAGAGTAAGGTGATAATTAGAAAAAGGCGCGCAACGGTTAATCAGTTGCGCGCCCTAACATTCCGTTGGTGGGATTAAACGCTCACTACCGTACTTGCGCAAGCGGCGAAGCGCTGGGCGAAATTATTGGCGTTGGAGTCGCCAACGGCAGCGGCCTGCTTTCGGCAATGCCCTTTCCTTCTTTCAGCATGTGCAGTTGATTGATCGCGACGTTTTTCAACACCTCCACCGTATTGTTCGGCCATTCAATTTCGACGTGATCAATTTTGTCGTTGCGGCCCAGGCCAAAGGTCAGCGTTAATTCGCTCTGTGAACAATAACTCGAACCACTGTGGACGACCTGCCACTGCTTCGAACCATCGCCCGCGAAGACAGTGATCTTCGATCCGATGCCGTCGCGGTTGGCTTTGTCGCCGCTGGTTTTGAAACGCACAAAGCGTTGTTGATTGCCGCCCTCGTTGCGCAACAGATAGGCCGGGCCGCCGTTCGTCGTCACCAGCACGTCCAGGTCGCCATCATTGTCATAATCGGCATACGCCGCGCCGCGCGCGACGATGGGCCGCACAAACGGCTTGCCCGCCTTGCGCGTCGTTTCGGTGAACTTGCGCTTGCCGTCGTTGTGGAAGAGTTTCGGGGCCATCGCGTAAGTGATCTTCGGTTGCACGGCGTTGATGTCGTCCGCGACGTGGCCGTTGGCGAGGAAGATGTCCGGCTTGCCGTCCAAGTCGTAATCGAAAAAGAATAATCCAAACGTCAGCGACAACAGCGTCGCCTGCCCGATGTTGGAAGAAGGCGATTCGTCAATGAAGAGGCCCGCTTTGCCTTCGTTGTGGTAGACCGCCAGCATCTCATTCGAGAAATTGCCGATGATCACACTGGGAAAGCCGGAGCCATCGTAATCGGCAAAGTCCACGCCCATCCCGGCGCGCGCTTTGCCTTCGTCGCTAAACGCGATGCCCGCCGTGACCGCCGTTTCGCTAAACGTGCCGTTGCCGTTGTTTTTGTAGAGCTTGTTCGGCTGCGTGTCGTTCGAGACGAACACATCCGGCCAGCCGTCTTTGTTGTAATCCGTAATCGCCACGCCCATCGCCTTGCTGGTCGGATCGAAGATGCCCGCCTTTTCGCTCACGTCTTCAAACTTGCCGCCCGTGTTGCGATAGAGGCGCGAAGGTTGGCCCTTGTAACTTTCGGGCGTGCAATAGCTCTTGTTCGTACCGTCGAGCGAGCAGTTCAAGTCCTTCTCCAACTGCCAATCAACGTAATTGCACACGAACAGGTCGAGCTTGCCGTCCTTGTCGTAATCGAACCACGCCGCGCTGGTCGAAAACTCTTTCTCTTTGTCCAGGCCCAGCTTGGCTGTCACGTCGGCGAATTTGCCGCCGCCCAGATTGCGGAACAGATAGTTCTGGCCGAGCGCCGTGACGAAGATGTCTACGTTGCCGTCGTTGTCATAATCGCCAATGGCCGCGCCCATCCCATACATCGGCTTGGCTAAGCCAGCGGCAGCCGCGACATCGGTGAACGTGCCGTTCTGATTGTTGTGATAGAGCGCCAGCACCGAGCGGCGTGGCTTCTTCGCCTGTGGGGGCGCATCGGGAAAATCCATCCCATTGATCAGCAAAACGTCCGGCCAGCCGTCGTTGTCGTAATCAAGCCACGCGCCGCCCGCGCCCATCGTTTCGGGCAAATACTTTTTGCCATACGCGCCGTTGTTGTGGCGGAACTTAATCCCGGCTTGGCCGGTCACGTCAGAAAAAGTCACGTCGGCGAATTTCGCAGGCAGTGGCGGCAACCCAACAGGTGAAGGCGAAACGCTCGGTGCAGCCTCCGCTTGTGCAGGCGTCGCCACAGTGCTGGCGGGCAAGGGCGTGCTGCCTGTGGTGGGAGCGGGCGCTTGCGTGCTGTGGCAGGCGCTGACGAGCAGGCTGGTGATGAGCAGGGCCAATACACAACTCAATGATGCGAAAGATTTCATGGGATTAAATGCAATTACGAAGGAGGGCGACAGCTTTGGAGTGCGTGCGGCACAGGCCGCCGCTTTGGTATTCCCTTCATCGGCTAATTACTGAAGGAATACCAAAGCGGCGGCCTGTGCCGCACGCACTCCAGAGGCGCTGCCGCGCCGGACGGATTATCAATGCTTCACGCCATACACTTCCTGATACACGCGAATTGCTTCGTCCTCGGAAGGCAGGCGCAAGTTGTCGGTGAAACGGTTCATGAAACTAAACGCGCCGGTTTGCAGCACGATTTCGAGCGCGCCGTAATCCTGAAACTCAACGCGCAAAGCAGCGACATCGGCATCAGTCATTGAACCCGGCCCGCGCGTCAGTTTGCGCGCAAAAACGACGGCGGCGCGCTCGCGCGTGCTCAACTGCGTATCGTCTTTTTGCATCGCAACCAACTTGGCGGGATCAACGGCGAGCCTACGCAATCCGAGCACTTGATGCAAGGTGCAATAGCGACAACCGTTGGCCGCCGAGACGGCGAACGAAACGTGCAATTGCAACTCGCGCCCGAGCTTGGAATTGGCCCGCACCGCCGCGCCGTAGTTGCGCCAGGCCGCTTGCAGATCCGGCACCAGCAGCATCGCCCGTTGTGAATTGGCAATGCCCACGCCCAGACTGTTGGCCGCTGCGGCGCTTTCTTTCGCCGCATTGGCAGCCGCCACGACCGCCGCCATCTCTTCATCGCTGACCAACGCAATGCGCGCTTCGGTCAGCCGATTTTTTGGTTTCGCTGGCAAAGCAGGTTTGACTTGCGCATCGAGCGCCCACGCTTCGACTGGCAAATTCAACGCCTCGGCATAGCGCGTGAAGTAGTTGAAGAAGCAAACGACCATCGTCAACTCGACCATCTGTGCATCGTTGAATTGCCCGCGCGCCTTGGCGAATTCGGCGTCGGTGACGCCGTGGACATCGCGCGTCAGCAATTCGGCGTATCGCACGGCCAGTTGTTCGGCGGGCGTTAGCTCGCTCAGCTTTTCGCCTTTCAAACACTCTGCTACTTGCGCGCCGCGTTCGCTGGCGCGCAGCAAGCGCAGCATGTGCGCGGCGACATACGGGCTTTGATTCACCTGCGCAATGCGCAAGCCCAGCGCCGCTTTGAGTTCGGGCGCAAGCGTGCCGCCGGTGATGTACGTTTTGAAAAGCTGCGCGAAGGTTTGCGGCGCATTCGGGATTTGCGCCAAGCCGCGCAGGTAATTCGGCACGCGCCCGGCGTCGAAGGTTTCAATACTGCCGAGCGTCGCGGCGTTGCCCAGCGGCAAGCGCGCGGTCGCGTTGACGCGCTGTTGGGCGGCGGCTTCCAGCTTGGCGATGGGTAACAAGCTGGTTTGCGCATTGACTGAAAATGCAATCAATGCGGTGACGAAGAGTCCGGTGAAGAGGCGAAACATAAACGATTTCTCCCAGAGGAAATTGCGAGCATTCTCCCTGGGAGCGCAGGCATCCTTGCCTGCCGTAAAAGAAGTCGCGCAGCATCCTTCGCTCCGTTTCCGCACGATGCAAAACCGGGATAAGGAAGGCTCCGCGGCATTTTTTATAGCAGGCAAGGATGCCTGCGCTCCCAAGGGAAGTTTCAAATTAAAACGTAAAGCGCAGCCCCGCTTGCAAAGTGCGCGCATCGTGCGCCTGCGTAGACTTGCCAAACGAAGCCAGCGAGAGATCGGCATTCGGCAAAAACAGATTGACATTGTTGAGCGCATTGAACGCTTCCAGCCGGATTTGCAATTGGCGTTCGCCCCACACGGTGAAGCTGCGCGCGACCGAAAGATCGAGCGTCACCGCGCGCGGCCCGCGAAAGGTGTTGCGACCCAGCGTGCCGTTCTGGCCCAATGCGGGCGCAGGAAAAATGCCGGCGTCAAACAAGCCTTTCAGAAAATCGCGCTGGCTAAAGGAAGTCTTGAGCGTGCCGGGCGCGGGCGCATTCGGGCGATCATAGAACCAGCCGCCTACCGCGCCGCCACCGCCATCCAGATTGTAATCGCCGCCTGTGTTGCGGCCATTCACCAGATTGGACGGTGCGCCGTTCCAAACGGAAAACGGTCGGCCAGACTGGGCTGACAACACGCCGGACAGCAACCAGTCACGGCTCAACGCGCCCAACCAGCGCGGCGTTGTGTCAAAGATCATAGGCACAGCAGGCGTCCAACTTACGACGGTCGAAAGTCGCTGCGGAATATCGAACAACGAACGCGCCCGTTCACAACGCAAACACGCGGCGTCTTGCGCGCCTTTGCCCGGTTCGGAATTGTCGGTGAATTGGCCGGTCGAAGTGTCCGACGCCGTATCCAGCCATTTCGACCAGCGGTAATTCGTTTGCAGCGCGAAGCCGCCCAGGCGCGTCTGAGCAAAGGCGCGGCGCAGTTCCGCCGTGAAGGCGTGATAGCTGGACGTGACGCCATTCGTCACGAACAACAGCACGCCGAAATTCGGATTCAGGCGGTCTTCCTTGCCATCGGCCAGATCGCCCGCGAAACGGTTCACATCGTCAATGCGTTCGAGGTTGATGCCGTTGGTGCCGACGTAACCGGCTTCGACGATCCAGCCGCCCGCGAATTCGCGTTGCAGGTTCAGGAACCAGTTCTCGCTGTATTGCGTCTTGATCGTCGGGTTGACGACGAAGCCGGTGATGCGAATGGCGTTCTCACCGGCGGGCGTGTTGACGCCGCCTTTGGCGTTCAGGCCGCGCGCGAACTCGGCGTTAAACGGCACCGGGATGTTGTAAAGAATCTGCGTACCGATCTTGTTACTCGGTTGAATCACGCCTTGAATCGCATCCGGCGGCAAGGCGCGCGCGCCCGCGATGGATTGGCCGTGATGCGGCTGAAAGGCCAGACTGAATCCGGCGCGAATCGCCGTCTTGCGGTTGCCAAACGGATCGTAAGCCAGCCCGATGCGCGGCGCGAAATTGCGGCGTTGCGGCGTATACAAACGGTCTACGCGGCCAAGCGCGGCGTTGGCAAGTCGTTCGTTAAAGTTGTTGCCGGTACCGAGAATAATCGAAGACAAGCGGCCTTCGCGTTCGGTCACATCGCCGAAGTAGTCGTAGCGCAAACCCAGATTCAGATTCAACCGACCGGTCACTTTCCAATCGTTTTGGAAGAACGCGCCCGCTTCGTATTGCGTGAAGTAACGCGGAAAGCCCGCCGGTTTACCCGTCGCCGGATCAACCGTGAGCGTCTGACGGAACGGGCGGTCGGCAACAAAGTCCGCGATGCTGCGAAAGCTGAATGCGCCTGCGGTCGCCGGGCCAAGCGAAAGCCCTTTGAATGCGCGCCGCAATTCAAACCCGGCGCGCCACGTTTGTTTGCCGCGATCCAGCGTCAGCGTGTCGCGGATTTCGTAAGTGCGCAGCTTCGTGCGTGAATTGAAAATATCGCCGAAGGGCATCTCGATGCCCGTGATCGTGATGTCCGGCACGGCGGCGTCAGCATTGCCGCGTGTCGTGTCTACGTTTTGAAACGAGAAGCGCGCATCGTTGACGGCGCGTTGAAAGACGTGCACGTAGCCCAGATTCAAGTTGGCAAAGAAGCCGTCGAACGGCCCACGCGAACCGCGCAGCGCCTTGCCCAGCGTCGCGCGCGAAGAACTCGTGCCGCCCTGATCGCGCTGGTTTTCTGAAATCCAGCGCGCCGTCACTTTGTCCGCGCCGTTGTTGAAGCTGTGATCAAGCCGCGCCAGATACTGATCGAAGCGCACGTAATCGCGCAGCGTCGCCGCCGCCAGCGCAATCGCCGGGATGAAACCTTGCGCCGTGCTCAGACAGTTGCGCTGCTCCGCCACCGTCGCGCAACCCGTCGCCACGGGCGTGGGCGCGGGGAATTGTTTGAACAAACGCGCGGCGACGCCGGTAGGCGCGGTGCGAATGACGTAGTCGCGCAGTTGCGGCGTCTCGACCAAAAACGAAAGCGGACGCCCGACGGCGTTGCGCGTGCCTTCATACGAGCCGAAAAAGAAGGTGCGATTTTTGAAAACCGGGCCGCCCACGTTGCCGCCGAATTGATTGAAGACTTGCGGCAGCACTGCGGCGGAAAAGAAATTGCGCGCGTTGAGCGCGGCGTTGCGGTGGTATTCCCAGAGCTTGCCGTGCAGTTGATTCGTGCCCGCTTTGGTTTGCAGATTGATGACCGCGCCGTTGCCGCGCCCATATTCGCTGGAAAAATTGCCGGTCTGCACCTGCACTTCTTCCAATGATTCGAGCGCGGGCACGAGCGTCGGTTCGCCGGTGTTGTTCGGATTGGTGTTGAGCGCGCCGTCGAGCACGTAGTTGTTGCCGCGATAACGATTGCCGTTGACCGTCACGACGGGCGAATTGGTCAGCTTGGTCGAATTGGCCGAGCCTAGAATTTGCGTCGCGCCCGCGCTGAGTTTCGGCAGCAGGAAGACATCGCGTTGCGGCAGCGGCAGCGTCGTGAGTTGCTGATTGGAAAAGTTGTCTGAAAGACGGCCTTCGGTGGCGACGACGGCTTCGGGTTTGGCGTTGATGGTGATGGCTTCGGCAAGGTCGCCGACTTCGAGTTTCAGCACCAGTTCCGTCGTTTGGCCGACGTTGAGTTTCAGCCCGCGCTGTTCATAGCTTTTGAACCCGGCGGCGCGCACCTGCACGGTATAAATGCCGGGCGGCAGGCCGGCCAGCAGAAAGCTGCCTTTGTTGTCAGTCGTCGCCGCGCGTTGCAACCCGGTCTGTTCGTGGGTGGCGGTCAGCGCGATTTGCACGAGCGCGTTGCCGGTGCTGTCGCTCACCGCGCCTTTGAGTGTCGCCTCGGTGAATTGCGCGGCGGCGGATGCCGTGCAAAAGAGCAACACGCAGCACAGCGCGACAGCTTTGCAGGTTGGGGAAAGCTTTTGATGATTCATTGCTATGGGTAATCAGTAGTAGCGATAACACGCAAGCTTAGCCTGGTTTGCGATGGCGTTCACAAAAGGCCGCGTCGCGGTACCGTCCTGCGCACTTTTTTTCCGTAGACAGAAAACCGCCCACTAATTGCCCGCGCGTCCGCCGAGTGAATAGACCGTTGTCCGGGGGTGATAAAGCTGCCAGTCGAACCAGAAATCTTTGAGCAAGGCGACTGGTTTAAGTTTTTGTCCGGCGAGTTGACCGCTGATGGCCGCGCCGCTGAAATCCCAAGTGGAGCCGGTTTCGGCGTCTACAATTTGCAACGGGTTCGCCGCTGCTTTGACAAAAAATTCCAGCGTGCGCCCGTTGACGCTGCGCTCAAACACGCGGACGGATTGGTTGTCTTCGCCCACGATCAGAAAGAGCGGTACGCCGCCCAGTTCATCCAGCGTCAACCGTTGCTTGACCAAATCGGCCTGCGGATACGCCCTGCCCTTGCCATTCAATTCCAAGCCGACAATCAGCGTGCGTGGTTGCCAGGCGTCTTGCGGGTCGGCAGGCGTGACGACCCGCATACGTTGAATGCCTGCTTCCCAATCGGCTTTCTCATATCGCGCTTTGAACTTTTCGTCGGGCCGCAACACGCGCCCCTGCGGATGTTCGCGCTTCCAAACGGCGAACGAGATTTCGTCTACAAAAACCTGTTTGAGCTGTTTGCCTTTGAGTGGGCCGTGCAGGGCCGCCCCGCTGACCTGTTGCCACCAGGAATTGGTGGTTTCGTCGCGCATGATGAAGTTCTGGTTATTGATACCCGCCAGATGAAACTTCAGCGGCTGTCCGTCCACTTCGGCTTCCCACACCAGACCGGTGTGACAGAGCGTTCAGTACGTCGCGGTGATCGGCCTGCCACCGACGACATCGTTGACGACGTGGTGATAGGCCATCTGCCGCACCGGATAAGCCACGGCTTCCCCGTTGACCGCAATCGCCATCACCATGTCTTTGTCAGCCACAAAGTTGGCTTCGTCGGCGCGGGCATAAGCGACTGTCGAGAGGGGCGCGAACATCCATTCAAAATGGTTTTGCCGGGCAAACCAGGTGGCGACCAGCGCAGGCAGTAAAATCACCAGCAAAGCTAGCCTGCGAACCACGCCCGTGCGCGCCCGCCAGAGTGCAATGCTCACCCACAACGCCAGTGCGGTTGCCAGCGTCGTCACCCACGGCGCCCAGCTTTTCAAGGCATAAGAGACAGCCACGTTGCGGGCCGTTTGCGGGCGAAACGGTTGGATGTACCAAGCGGGCACGAAGACGAGCAGTACGGCGACGGCCACCACGGCGAGCAAGAGCAGCCATTTGACGAAGGTGCGCGGGGCAACGATTTGATAGGCGCTTGGGGCGTTTTGCATAAGACACAACTAGAAACCGGGTTATCCAAAAGCTGACAAGAAGCGTAATTTCTCCCTCCAACTCCGCTACTTCTTCAAGGTTTATTGAGCGCGTAATTAAAAACAAACCTGCCAAGTAACATCGTCCCTTTGCCACCCACCGGCGGATTGATCAGCAAAGATCGAATCGGGCCACGCGCCGGTTGCAAATGTGCATTGACCAAGCCCAACGGCTTGCCTGTGGCAGCTTCAAAGAAACGCACTTCCAGCATCTCGCCATCCACCCGTTTGTAGCCAAAAACATATTCGCCAGCGGGCAGCGCAAGTTCGCCGACCCTGAGCGACGTTTGCGCGATGAAAAAGTGCGAGTACTTACCTTCGGCAGCGTAACCCGCCGTAATGATGACGACGCCGGCAATAAATTTGCCTTTGCCGTCGGTCACACCCGCCGCCGTGCGCAACTCGGTTTCGATCTGCTCTTTCTCAACCGGCGCGCGGGCGGGGATCAGCGCCGCCAGTTCTTTCTCGGTGGCAGCGCGCCATTTCGTTTGCGCGCGCGCGGTGCTGGCGGCGGCCAAGCTTAGAGCAAGGCAGCACAGGCACAGTAAGCAGCGTTGCAGCGTCAACTGTTTTTTCACGATGGCATTGAAAGCGAGAGTATTGGTGACGAACGCACGTAGCCTAGCATTGGCGCGCCCGGCTGTCTTGGGTCTGAAGATTGAATTTCGAGTCATACTTTAGTTGGAGTTGTTTCCTGGGATTCCCTTTCCCGTCACCTGATGCGCGACGGGGTGCGGGGCAACAGTACACCAAAATATGACCAAGAGACGACTGCTGCGGCTTCGTTTTCCGCCAGCCTGGGGCTGGCGCGGTGGCGCCAGGCTTGTTTTAGTGAAGACGCGGGCGGCCTTTCTTCGACCCGCGCTTGGGCTTTTCCATCTGCAAGGCGGCGGCGGGCAAGTCCCAATACTTACCTTTGGCGGAGTTGCGTTCGATGGCGCCGGGGATCAAGCCTTGGTGAATCCAGTTCAAAACGGTGCGATAGCTGACGCCTTTCCTTTTTGCGAATTCTGCTGCGGTCATTGACGGGGGCTTCTCCATTGTCGTTCAGCCGGGAGCGGATAAATTTTTGCCACAGGCCACTTCGGCACAGGGAGGATTTCCTCTTCACCCCTCGGCACCTCTTCTTTACTTGCGTTGGGGTCGCGGTGACGTGTGACACTGTGGCAAAGCCTGGGCATTTAGGAAGCTGTGTTGCGAAGGCCAAAGCGTAACGCACCTTTTTCACTGCCCAACCGTTCACTGGCTACCAACCAGAGCGCCTCATTCTGAACACAGAATACCCGGGACGACAGGTAAGTAACGTTTGTGTTACGGCTCCAAATTGAGCTTGAACGGCTGGGCAAGAAAAAAGGGCGAAAACGTTTGGTGTTCAACCAACTGCGCAACTTCCCCCAAACAGCCTGAGAATACCATCCGTGGCGAGGCCTGTCTTGAATCCAGCGATTGAGCTGGAAGTCAAACTTTAGGTGGAGTAGGCGGGAAAGTTCCTCAATCTATAGACTTCAAGAAAAAGAATTTCCGTAGCCATCTCCAACGGAGCGTCAGCTAACAGCCTGGGGTGCAGCCCCAGGAAGCACATTGAGTCATTGTGCGAAGCCCTGAAAGGGCGACAGCCAAGCCTATGGCTGTCGCCCTTTCGGGGCTGGCCGAACCATTTGCACGACTCCCCAGGGCTTCACCCTGGGCTTATGGCTGGTCGTCCCTTTGGGACTTTTCGGAAATTCTTTTTCTTAAAAACTATAGGTGGACAATTCCCCGTTGTAACGCCGTCGTGGCAGCCTGGGTGCGGTCAGTGACGCCGAGTTTGCCGAGCAAGGAATTGATGTGCGATTTGACAGTGGCTTCGGAAATGGAAAGCGCGGTGGAAATTTCTTTGTTGCTGCGGCCTTTGACGATCAGTTCCAGCACCTGCAACTCGCGCCCCGTCAATTCCTGCCCGGCCATGCGTTCGGCCAAGCGTTCGGCCACGGCGGCGGGGATGCGCCGTGCCCCCGCGTGCACCGTGCGGATGGCGGCGAGCAATTCATCAAAGGACATGCCCTTGAGCAAATAGCTTTGCGCGCCGGCCTGCAACGCGCGGTAAATATCTTCGTCGCCGTCGTAGGTCGTCAGCACAATGATTTTGGCCGCAGGGGATTCCCGCCGGATGGCACGGGTCGCTTCGACGCCGCCCATTTCGGGCAAGCGCAAATCCATCAGCGTGATGTCCGGGCTGTGTTGGCGGAATAACTCAACGGCCTGCCGCCCATTCTCAGCCTCGGCGACGACATTCAGATCGGGTTCGGTATTGATGAGCGCGACCAAGCCTTTGCGGACGATTTGATGATCGTCCACAACCATGACGCGAATGGGTTGCGCGGAATTTGTTTCCATAAGCATTCTTCGTAACTACTCGCCATTCCCTGGGAGCGCGGGCATCCCTGCCCGCGCTCCCAGGATTATCCGTTAAGCGGCACTTCGACAATCACCTCTGTGCCTTCATTCGGCTGGCTCTTCAACTCAAATCCCCCTCCCAATTGTTCGACACGTTCGCGGATGCCGACCAAGCCGAAATGGCCGTTGGGGCTGCCCAATTTCGTGGCGACCTCGAAGCCACAGCCGTTATCGCGCACGCTGAAGCGCAACCGGCGCGCTTCAAACTCGAGTTGCAAATTCAATTGCGTGGCGCCCGCGTGTTTGAGCGCATTGGTCATTGCTTCCTGTCCGATACGCAACAGTTGGTCTTCGACGGCAGGACTCAGCGGGCGATAGGCACCGTGCACTTCGACATGCGCTTGTACGTTGGTGCCCGCGACCAGGCGTTTGGCGGTTTCAGCCAGCGCGGCGGGCAAGTCGCTGCCCTCAAGTGTCGGCGAACGCAAATCCCAGACAGAGCGGCGCGCTTCGGCCAGACTCGCGCGCGCCAGTTCGCGGGCCTGATCAAGCTGTGTTTTGGCCGCCGCCGGGGCGCGTTCCAGCAAGCGCGCCACCAATTCGAGTTGCACCGAAAGCCCCGCGAAACTCTGCGCCAACGTGTCGTGAATCTCGCGGGCGATGCGTGTGCGCTCGGCCAGTACGGCGGCGAATTCGCGTTCAACACGGCGGACGCGCGTGCGGTTCCAAGCGAAGACAAAGGCGACGAGGCTCAGCAAACACAGGCCATAAAACCAATAGGTGCGATAGAAATGCGGCTTCAGGTAAAACTCGAACGCCGCGCCCGTTTCGTTCCAGACACCGTCATTGTTGCAAGCCAGCACGCGGAAGCGGTAATGCCCGGCGGGCACGTTGGTATACGACGCCAGCCGCCGCGTCCCGGCGTCAATCCAAGCGGGATCGAAGCCTTCCAGCTTGTAGCTGAACTTGACCTGCTGCGGCGCGGCGAAACTCAACCCAGCGTAGTAAAACTCAAAGCGCGTTTGTCCCGGCGGCAAGACCAGCGGCGCGCCAGGATAAAACACGGCGTCATCCACGCTGACCTGTTCGATGGCGACCGGCGGCGGTTGATCGTTGATCACTAGCTGGGCGGGATCAATTGCCGCGACGCCTTTGAGCGTGGCAAACCAGAGCCGTCCGTCGCGCGTCCTGGCCCCTGCCGGATGCCCACCGCCGCTGCATTCGCGCGTTTCCAGGCCGTCGGCGGTGCCGTAACTCACTACAGGCAACGGCTGCGTTTCGTTTGGTTGGCGCGTTTCCAACGCCTGGCGGCTGACGCGCATGACGCCTTTGTTGGAACTCAGCCAGAGCTGGCCCTGGCCATCTTCCAGAATCTGATAGATCACGTCATCGGCCAAGCCGTCTTTGACGGTGAAGTGCGTGAACCGGCCCTCTTTGAACAGGTTCAAACCGCCGCCGTGCGTCCCGATCCACAGATTGCCCGGCGCGTCTTCGTAAAGCGCGATCACGACCTCGCTCGACAGCCCTGTAGCAGTCGTATAGTTGGTGAACTGGCCGTCTTTGAAACGGCTCAAGCCGCCCAAGGTGCCGATCCACAAGCTGCCATCGCGGCTTTCGCAGAGCGCGCCGACCAGATCATTCGCCAGGCCGTCGAGCATCGTATACGCCGTGAATTGGCCGTTCTGCCAGCGCGTCAGGCCGCGCCGCGTGCCGATCCACAAATTGCCCGCGCGGTCTGCGTACAGCGAACGGATGTAATCGTCCGCCAAGCCATCGCGCACAGTGAATGTGGTAAAGCGGCCTTGGCGAAACCGCTGCAAGCCCTGCGGTGTGCCGATCCAGAGATTGCCCGCGCGATCATCGCAAAGCGCCAACACGTCATTGCTGGCCAAGCCGTCTTTGGTCGTGAACGCCGTCCAGCGTCCATCTTTCAACCGGTTCAAACCTTCCTGCGTGCCGACCCAGAGATGGCCCGCGCGGTCTTCGAAAACGGCCCTGACCAAATTGGCCGACAGGCCCTGGCGTGTGGTGTGGGTAGTGAACTTTTTGTGCTTGATCAGATTCAGACCGCCCGCTTCGGTGCCCACCCACAAACTGCCCTCGCGGTCTTCAAAAAGCGCCAGCACCAGATTGCTCGAAAGCCCCTCGCGTTCGGTGAAGGTGGTCAAGACGCCGTCTTGCCAGTGCGCCAAGCCGCCGCGTGTGCCAATCCAAAGTCCGCCCTGTTTATCTTCCTGCAACGCTTCGACACGCTTGTCGGGCAAGCCCTGGCGCGTGGTGAAGCTCTGAAACTTGCCGTCATACCATTGTTGCAATCCGCCGGGCGTGCCGAACCACAGCCGCCCCGCCTGGTCTTGCGCGATGACCGTGACGCTGTTGTGCGCCAACCCCGCGCGCGTGGTGAAGCTCTGAAATTTGCCGTTGCTCCAGACCGACAAACCCTCCGGCGTGCCGATCCACAGGCGGCCCTGTTGATCTTCAAAGAGCGTCTTGATCGTTGATCCGGCCAAACCCTCCGGCGTGCCAAAGCGCGTGAAAGTGCCGTCTTTGAAGCGGTTCAATCCATCCAGCGTGCCGATCCAAAGCGCGCCGCTGCGGTCTGCCAGCAAGGTCTCGATGCTGTTGTGCGACAACCCATCGCGCGTCGTGAAGGCCGTAAACTGGCCCTCGCGATAACGGTTCAACCCATTCGGCGTGGCAATCCAGAGGCTGCCCGCGCGGTCTTCATACACCGACCAGATGTTGTTACTCGACAATCCGTCCCGCGTGGTAAAGGGTTGGAAATGGCCGTTGGCATACAACACCAACCCGCCCGGCGTGCTGATCCACAGGCGTCCGGCGCGGTCTTCAAACAGCCCGCGAATCTGGTTATGCGGCAGTTGCGGCGTGTTCTGTTTGTCGAAGACCACAAAGCGCAGCCCGTCAAAACGCGCCAACCCTTCCTTGGTACCGAGCCAGAGGTAACCAGCGCGTGTTTGCAAGATGGCCTGCACAGTGTTTTGCGGCAAGCCCTGTTCGGTCTGCCAACTCGCCAGGCCGAATTGTGCGGGGGCTTGCGGCTGGCTTTGCGCACGCACCGGCGTCCACACAATTTGGCCGCGCTGCGCCAAACCGGCGAGCACCAGGGTGAGTGCGCAGAGCATGACGGGACGCAGACGCGGCATTGGTTTAGCAAATGTGCTTAACGGAGAATTGGTGCGGGCGTCAGACTATGCTTGAACGGCTGCTGCCAGCAAGTGTTGATGAACCAAAGCCACCGAGACAAGACCAATAGCAGCGCCAAAACAGGCAAGCCGCCCGCTGACTGGCAACGGGCGGCTTGGAGTTTCACACCAACAACCAGTTAAGCGCCTGGCCTAGATCGTGATCTTGGTGCCATCGAACTTGGTCAGCGTCATCTCAACGTTGTCGTTGTAAGTGAGCTTCTGCTCTTCCAGGATGGCGATGGTGACCGCTTCGCCGAGTCTGAGCGAATTGACGGCATCGGTGCGCCAATGCACGCCTGCGCCATTGCGGCCATTGGCGACGTTGGAAGCGACCTTGTTGAGTTCGCCGCCAATGGTCAACGGTGGGCCTTCGTAGGGGATGAGGCCAGTCCCGTCGGCATTCACCATCATTGGATTCTTGACGACGTCCGTCTCGTCGAAGAACGCTTTCAGCGCCGTCACACAGGCCCCGGCGACTGTCGCGTGGCCGGAACCATACGACGAATGGGTCGGGCTGCCTTCGGCAAACGCCGTGGGGAACAGATAGGTGCCGTACTTGCTGAAGGTGTCAGCCACTGCACGCGAAGCCAGTACGTCCGGATGCAGCGGGTAACGCGCCGCGCCAGTCAGGTGGTTATGCACGCGCCCGCCAAATTCCTCCGGACGGAGACGATGATGGACGAACCATTTCTGATACCAGACGGCCTTGAGCGCGCGTGTCGCCACTTCGCACACCAAACTGAGAATGTGCGGCCCGCCACATTGCGCGAATGGCGCCTGGGTTTTGGAGTCGTACAGCGGCAAGCCCGGATCGAGGCGCGCGCCCTGTCCCATCATGATCAGACAGGCATGCAGATAGGCTTGGTAAAGCGCATCCACGTGCACCCACTGCGCCATGTCGCGCAGATTGCGGATATACCGGGGCGTCGGATCGTATTGGATAGTGGCGCTCGGATCGGCCCCGTTCTGCACGTCCAGCCAGTCTTGATACTTTGTTTGGTAATCCACGCCGGCGACTACGGTCTTCATTTTCTGCGAAACAAAGTTGGCGCCGAAGTTGAAGTCCAGCGTCAGAAATTGCGAGAGCCAGGGGCCTGTCAGATCGCCCGGCGTGCTGTTGCGGAAGATTGTGCCGGGCGTGACTTTCCCGCTCACTTTCGGCCCGCGAAAATCGGACATGGTAGAAAGCTCTGCTACCGCGCGTGCGATGAGCGGATCATTGCCATAGTCGTTGAAGTTGACGTCGCGCGTGAGGGCCATCCAATACAACTCGACCATTTCACCTGCCTCTTCGGCACTCGCCAGGGTTGGCGGTGGCGGCAATGTGACGTGATGCGAATCGGCCCCTTCCAAATCCATCGCCAAACCGGCTTGCGGGCTAGTTAGCTTGCGACCGAGGCCGAGAGTGATTTGTTCAAAAAGCGCCGGGTTCTCGGTTTCCCGCGCGCGCGCGAGGGTGGCATAAGCGGCCGGGTCTACTTCGCCCAGTTGGTTGTGCGGCAAGCCCTTGGTGTAACTACCAATCTTATTGGCATACAGCGTGTCGTCGCCATTGCTGATATGCGAAACAATTGAACGTTCGCGCGCCAACTTCGCCGCCGCCGTGCGGCACTTGTACGCTTTCATGTAGCGGTTCGAAGCCAACGAGGCGGGTTCGGTGCCGAAGGGAAAATTCGGATCGTCGCACGTCGGTACGGTACGCTGGACGCCGCCGAATTGCGCTAACGCCGGTTGCGCAGACATCCCGGCGGCAATGGTCGCGGCAGTAGCACCGCCGACAGCACCCAGGAACTTACGGCGACTGGATGAGATTTCAAGGGCAGGTTGTGCGGTAGACGAATCTGTGGTGGCGGGCGTGGTGGGCGCTGTTGCAGCGCTGGCGTCCGCCGTTAAATTGCGCTTCTTCATTTGATACTCCTTGCGTGAAGAGGGACTTGGTTATTTGACGGGTGAGCAAATCGCGCTACGAGTCTGGCACACGAACATATACCGCGAAGCTGCAAGCGCTCGTCAAACGTGCGCCGCTGTTCGCGCCAAGCGTGGAAGATCATATTGCGACTGCCACAAACATCAAGTTCACAATGGAGAGTAAGGTGACGAGGGATGTGTTTACTCAGCAGCATAAAGAGGGCAGGCACCAAAAATGAGAGCGGACCCGAAGCAATTTTTTAATTATGCGGGGATGATAAATGCCCTCAAACGTGCGGATGATTGCACAACTGTAAAAATCTCTGCAACAGATTTTTTGACTAAACGCCTGCCAACGTAGCGCGGCGCGCGCAGATCATGCCGCGCTCTGTTTCAGCGCAAGGCTGCCGCCAATTTGCGCGGGCGCACTGCCGCCGTCCGGTCATTCCGCGAGAGCGCCGCCGCACTCTTATTTGACAGCGCGGGCTTGGCGGGCGGGCCTAGCGCGACGGTTAGGTGTTCGTGAATCTGTTGTCGTTCGTTGTTGTCTTCGGGATGCAATTTGCGATATGGGCCGGTGATCGCTTGTGCGGATTCGTCAGCTTTGAAGCGGCGATATAACGTCTCTTCGCGCTTGGCTTCATCTGCCTTGCCCAAGCCCTGATAGCAGAGCATCAGGTTGTAATGCGCCTGCAAATCTTCGGGATCAATGCCCAGGACTTTGTGCAAGGCGTTGACAGCCTCTGGATAGCGGCGCTGCAAAAACAGCACGCGGCCCAGCGTGTTTTGCACAACGCGGTCACGCGGATATTGTTCGAGGGCCACGTTCAGATACTTCAGCGCCTCGTCGTATTTCCCCGCCGCTTTTAAGGTCAGCGCGTAAAAGAAATTCGTCTTGGCCAGTCGTGGATTGAGCGCCAGTGCCTTTTGCAAAACTTCCGCCGCTGCTTCCATCTCGCCTTCCTGAATGCGCGCGCGCGCGACGTTGACCCAGCCATCGGCGTAGCCCGGTTCCATTTGCGTGACTTTCAGGAAGACGTTTTCCGCACCTTTCAAATCGCCTTGCAGCAACAGGCCGATGCCGTAATCGTTCCAGCGTTCGCGCACGTCGGGCGACAGCACAGATTTCATTTCCGGCAATTTGTCTTTGGCCCCCTTGCCTGAATTGATGACGCGCAGGGCAACGGTGTCTTCAGCCATCACCGTGATGGGCAGATTCGGAATCGCCTTCAATCCACCCGACACACCCGACGTGTCGCCCGTGAACAACCAGCGCCCGTTATCGAAACCGGGGCCGACCTGCAAATCGGTCTGTTGCGGATCGCGCACGCCCGCGTATGACCAATTCGTATTCCACCAGTTGAATTTCCGATAGTTGACCTTGGCCTTGAGCGTGATCTGATCGCCGCAATCCGCCGGGATGTTCAACCGATAGTGAATCGTATCCGCCGCGCCCGGCGGCACCAGCCGCACATAAGCGACCGTGCGCGCGGCCCAGGCATTGCGTTTGTTGATCGGATTGCCCTGCTCATCCAGCATCAGCGAACGATAGAAATGCGCGCCTGGCTCGACCGGCCCCTTGCCGCCGTCGGTGACTTCACCACTCCAGAAAATCTTCTTGCCCGTGTTGTCGAAAGCTTCCAACTCGACCCACACGTCAAAGCCATCCACCGTGCCGCCGGGAAAAAAGTGGCCGACCTTGCGCGTGCGCACGACGACTTCGACGCGCATCGAATCGCCGCGCCGTACCGTGGCGTTGGCGACTTTATTCAACGGCGCGATCACTTCAACCGGTTTGGTGATGAAGGCCTGCGCCGCGCCAAAGCTGGCCGATTCCTCGCCGACCGCGAACATCGAGGCCAGTTGCTGATCTTCGCCCGTCGCGCGTTTCAATTCTTTGACTTCAGCTTTTTCTGAAACCGGCGCGCCCGGCGTCATCGCGAAGATGTCCACCGTGACCTGCTTGTCTTTGAGGAAATCCTGTGTGGCTTTCAACTGCGCCTGATCGCCGTTGACAAAGGGCAGCGCCGTGTTGGCCGCCGGGAAGCGGTGCGATTTGATCTTGCCGTTCTTGGCCGCCGGGTCTTTGGAATCAATCAGCGGCATGTGGCATTCGGCGCACTTCTTCGGTTTGTCGGGATAGTAAAACGCCCGCGCGCCCTGCCCCGACACGCCCGACGCCTGCCAGTTGTCGTAATCATTGAAGCCACGGAACCAGCGATACCCATTCACCGGTTTGTCGAGATGCACCTTGTGGCACGACGCGCAGTATTCCGGCGTGTTCTCGCGCATAAACGGCTTGATGAAGGTCTTGGTGTGCATCTCCGGGTTGGCGTAAGTCAGAAAGTCGTGGCCCCATTGCAGCACCTTGTTTTCGCTGGTCGCCATATCGTGCAGCGTGGGGTATTCGATCTCGAAACCGCCATTCCCCATCGAACTGTTGACGTGCACAATGGAATGGCACGACAGACAGCCCAAGCCGTTCTGCGCTTCGGGAGTGTTGATCTGGTTCTTGATCGGATTATCAAAGCGCCCGTTGAAAAAGACCGCGTGATCGTGGCAACCCGCGCACCATTTCGACGGCTGGGTGCCGACGACATCCTGCATGTATTCAATGGATTTGCGGTACCACTGATTGTTGAACGAAGACATGTGGTGCGCCGACGAATTCCATTGATCGTAAATTTCTTTGTGGCAACGCGCGCACGATTGCGAAGTCATGAAAAAGTTCGCCGGGATGATGCCGTTGACGTTGGTATTCGCCGACGATGGCCAGAACGGACTCTGCGGCCCCGCGCCTTCGCCTTCCATTGCCAGCGGTGCATTGGTCGGATTCACGATGTAATCACGGCTGGCGCGCGTGTATTTTTGGTAATAGCCCGCCACGACCGGGAACAGCAACGCCACGGCTAATACACCGCCAAATGCCCGCGCAAATTTCGGACTGCTCGCGTGTTGCCGCAACAACGCAAAGGCCAGCGCCAACACACCCACGACGCCCGTGATCACGTGCGCTGTTGCCACCCAATGCAACGGCTTGCGCGCGACCAAAAACGGCATCACTGCGCCAAAGGCGAGAATGGCTAAGCCCAAACCGCCGCTTAACAGCAGGATCAACGCGCTCAACCGAAAGGGCGCACCCAACTCCGACCAAGTGCGCGTCAAGAGGCGTAGGAACAGCATCAACAGCACCCAGCCGCCGATGAAGTGTAGCCCGATGTTGGCGATGTAAAAGAGGGTCGGAAACCCAAAGGCCGCCAGATAGGAGCTATTGAGCAATAGCACTAAGAAGCCGATGGCGAGCAATTTGGTTAAACGTGCGTTCTCAGTAGATAGAAGACCACTTTGCATTTCCTTGGACTCCAACGCAATGCCACATGTCTGACCCCTACTTGCCATAGGAAGCTGCAACGGAGGCAAAGCAACTGTTCAAACTGGTTTTTATGATTTTATTTGGAGAATGTTCGGGGTGAATGTAGAGCCATGGCAAGAAATTAAGCAAGCCAGGGCAAACCTGGGTACGCACCGCTTCCAGCGTGCAGCCTCGGCGAAAGACGCAAACCTACCGGCAGGGATTCGCTTCATGCCGAGACCGCACGCTGGAAGCGGTGCGTACCCAGGTTTGGACATTCGGGCAGTCAGCGTGTAATTTATGCGCCTGCTTCAATCAACAACACCGCTTCAATTCACCCCGCATTGCAAGCTAAGAGCAAGGAGATTTCTGTTTTGTCAGAGACCCCAAGCAATCAAGATAAATGGATCGTCACAGGTGGCGCAGGCTTTATCGGCACGAACTTTGTGCATTACGTGCTGGCGCAAACCAACGCGCAGTTGGTCATCGTGGACAAGCTGACTTACGCCGGGAACAAAGCCAATCTAGGTGCCGTGCTCGACGATCCGCGCGTAACGTTCATCGAAGCCGACATCGCCGACCGCGCGGCAATGTCGCAGGTGTTTGCCGAGCACCAACCCACCGCCGTCATCAATTTCGCCGCCGAATCGCACGTGGATCGTTCGATTGACGATCCGTCGCCCTTCATCGAAACCAACATCACCGGCACGTTCGTGTTACTTGAAACCGCCCGCAAATACGTGCGCGGGTTGGACACGGCGCAACAGGCGGCTTTCCGCTTCCTGCACGTTTCGACGGATGAGGTTTATGGCACGTTGGGCGACACGGGGCTATTTGCCGAGACAACGCCTTATGCACCCAATTCGCCGTATGCCGCGTCGAAGGCCTGCGCCGATCATCTGGTGCGCGCCTGGCACGAGACCTTTGGCCTGCCGACGATCATCACGAATTGCTCAAACAACTACGGCCCGTATCAATTCCCCGAAAAGCTGATCCCGTTGATGCTGACCAACGCCCTCGAAGGCAAGCCGCTGCCGATTTACGGCGACGGCGGCAACATCCGCGACTGGCTCTATGTCGAAGACCATTGCAGCGGCATCCTGCTGGCCTTGCAACGCGGCGTGTCGGGCGAGAAATACAACATCGGCGGCGGCAACGAACGCACCAACCTGCAAATCGTGGAGCGCCTCTGCGCCGAGGTTGAAAAGGTTTTGCCCGCTGCTGAGAACGCCGCGTTGCAAGCGCAAGGCAAGACCAGCTATCTCGAACTCAAAACCTTCGTCGCCGACCGGCCCGGACACGATAAACGATATGCAATTGACGCCGGCAAGATTCGCGCGGAGTTGGGCTGGCAGCCGAAATACGATTTTGAAAGCGGGTTGGCGAAGACGGTGCGGTGGTATTTCGACAATCGCGACTGGTGCGAGACCGTCTTGGCGGGCAAGTATGAACGCCAACGTTTAGGCGCAGCTTAAAAGCACCTACTGACTACTGACTACTGACTACTGACTACTTTTTTATGAAAGGCATTATCCTCGCCGGCGGCTCCGGCACACGGCTCTATCCAATTACGCTCGCGGTCAGCAAACAACTGCTGCCGATTTACGATAAGCCGATGATCTATTACCCGCTCTCGACGCTGCTGCTGGCGGGCATCCGCGACATTCTGGTCATCACGACGCCGCAAGATCAGGCGCAATTCACGCGCTTGTTGGGCGACGGCTCGCAATACGGCTTCAATCTGAACTACGCCGTGCAACCCAGCCCCGATGGTTTGGCGCAAGCCTTCATCATCGGGCGCGAGTTCGTCGGCAATGACAACGTAGCCCTCGTGCTCGGCGACAACATTTTTTACGGCCACGGGCTGCCGGATGATTTGCGGCGCGCGGCGCAACGCCAGGACGGCGCGACTGTCTTCGCCTATCAAGTCCGCGATCCCGAACGTTACGGCGTGGTCGAATTCGCCGCCGACGGGCGCGCTGTCAGTCTGGAAGAAAAACCCAAGGCTCCGCGTTCGCACTGGGCGGTGACGGGCTTGTACTTTTACGACAATCGCGTGCTCGACGTGGCGCGCGATCTGAAGCCATCGCCACGCGGCGAACTGGAAATCACCGACGTGAACAAGCAATACCTGGAATGGAGCGCGTTGCACGTCGAGAAGCTCGGACGCGGCATCGCCTGGCTCGACACCGGGACGCACGAATCGTTGCAACAGGCGTCCAGCTTCATTCAAACCTTGCAGGAACGGCAGGGCTTGATGGCCGCGTGTCTGGAAGAGATCGCCTTTCACAATGGCTGGATGACGGCGGCGGATGTGGCGCGTATCGCCGAGCCGATGCGCAAAAACGAATACGGGCAATACCTGTTGCGCATGCTGCAACAAGCTGAACAGGAGGCGCACCTGCAATGAAATTCCTGCCGACCGATTTGCCCGGCGTCATCCTGATCGAGCCGCAAGTCTGGCGTGATGAACGCGGCTTCTTTCTGGAAACCTACCAGCGCGAAAAGTACGCGGCGGGCGGCGTTGACGCGGTCTTCGTGCAAGACAATCATTCGCGTTCGGCGCGCGGTACGTTGCGCGGACTGCACGCCCAACTGGCCCGCCCCCAAGGCAAATTGATCCGTGTGATCGAAGGCGAGATTTTCGACGTCGCCGTGGACATCCGGCGCGGCTCGCCACACTTTGGCAAATGGATGGGCGCATGGTTGACAGCCGAAAACTTCCGGCAGATTTATGTACCGCCCGGTTTTGCTCACGGCTTTTGCGTCACCAGTGAAGTTGCGCAGGTCGAATACAAATGCACGGACATTTATGATCCGGCCAGCGAGATCACAGTGTTGTGGAACGATCGGGCGCTCGGCATTCAATGGCCGGATTTGCCGGACGCATCGCTGCTCTCAAAGAAAGATCAACAAGGCAAGCCACTGGCGGAATTGCTGGCAGTCTTGCCGCAGTTTGAAAAGTAGTCGGTAGTCAGCAGCTTTGAAAGGGCTTTAGGTTTAGTTGCCGACTACCGACTACCGACTACCGACTACTGTTCATGAAAATCCTCATCACCGGAGCCAACGGACAACTCGCGCGCGTGCTGCCCAAAGCCTTGCTCGGCCACGAATCCATCCCGCTCACGCGCACGCAACTCGACATTACCAAACTCAATCTGGTGCGCGACGCGCTCGACTGGCACAAACCCGATGCCGTCATCAACACGGCGGCCTACACCAACGTAGACGGCGCGGAGGAAGATCAAGAATCCGCCTATCGCATCAACGCCTTAGGCGCGCGCAACCTGGCGCTGGCGACGGGCGAGGCCGATGTGCCGTTGCTGCACGTTTCGACCGATTACGTGTTTGACGGCACGGGCAAACGTCCGCTGCACGAATTCGACCCGGTCAATCCGCAGTCCCTCTATGGCCGCAGCAAGCTCGCCGGCGAACAGCAGGTCGCGCTGTTTAACCCGCGCCACTACATCGCGCGCACCGCCTGGCTTTATTCAACGGATGGCAAAAACTTCCCGTTGACGATGCTGGCGCAAGCGGCCAAGCCGGAGGTTGAACACGTGCGCGTGGTCAACGATCAGTACGGTTCGCCGACTTACGCCCCGCATCTGGCACAGGCGCTGGCGCAATTGATTCAGACCGATGCTTACGGCACCTATCACCTGGCCGGACAAGGCAGCGCCAGTTGGTACGAACTGACCAACGAGTTGTATTACCGCAGCACGATCACGCTGCCCGTGTATCCGGTCAAAAGCGAAGAGTACCCGCGCCCAGCTAAGCGCCCGAAATACGCGGTACTGACGACGCTGCAAGACCCACAGATTTTGCTGCCGCCGTGGGAAGAGGGGCTGGCCGAATTCGTTTGGCTGATGCGGCGCAACCGCTAATCCTTTTCAAACCGCGCACCAGCCATTCACCAGATTGACACTGCCGCGCAACCGGCATAATTTGTGGCCGCTGGTATAACCACGCGCTGCGCTGGCGGCGTTGCATTCCTCGATACCAAACCAACAATCGAATTTTTTGGAGTTGCTCGATGCCAAGATACGCGCTGAGTCGCCGCACCTATAAGTTAATGCTGGTCGCCCTTTTGGTCGCCGCTTGTTTCTTTGCGACGCAAACGTACCGACCGGAAACGGCCGCCGCGCAGACCACTGAATTCTTCAAGCAAAAAGTGCTGCCCATCTTCGCGGCCAATTGCGCCGGTTGCCACGGCGCGCAAATCCAGCGCGGGCGGCTTGATCTGCGCACTGAAGAAGCCATCTTGAAAGGCGGCACGCGCGGCCCGGCGGTCGTGCCCGGCGCGCCGGACAAGAGTGTGCTCTATCGCATGGTCGCGCATAAAGAAGAGCCAGCGATGCCTTACGGCGGTGACAAGCTCAGCGACGCCGACCTGGCTGTGATTGCCGAATGGATCACGAAACTGACACCCGTGGCCGCAACCAATCACGTTGAAACCGGTCCGCCCACACGCAAGCCTGGCTATAGCATCACCGGCAAAGACCGCCAGTTCTGGTCATTCGTCAAACCGGTGCGCCCAAGCGTGCCGGCGGTCAAAAATCAGGCTTGGGTACGCAACGAGATTGACGCTTTTGTGCTCGCCAAACTGGAAGCGAATGGCTTGGAACCTGCGCCCGCCGCCCCGCCGCGCGAATTGTTGCGGCGCGTTTATTTCGATTTGATCGGCTTGCCGCCGACGCCCGAAGAGATGGCGGCGTTTTTGAAGAACCCTTCAGATCAGGCGTATCGTCAAGTCGTAGAGAAACTGCTGGCAAGCGAGCATTACGGCGAACGCTGGGGCCGCCACTGGCTCGATCTGGCGCGCTATGCCGACAGCGGCGGTTATGAATTCGATTACGACCGCCCGCACGCCTGGCATTATCGCGATTACGTGATCAAGGCGTTCAACGCCGACAAGCCCTACGATCAATTCATCCGCGAGCAATTGGCCAACGATCAACTAGCAGGTGCTGACAAAGCGGATAAACCGGAGGCGCTGATCCCGACCGGCTTTTGCCGCAACGGGCCGACGGTGGACAACGCCAACAACGAAGAGACGCGCACCGACGAATTGGACGACATGGTGGCGACGACTTCATCGGTGTTGATGGGGCTGACGGTGGGTTGCGCGCGCTGCCACGATCACAAATACGACCCGATTCCGCAGCGCGATTATTACCGGCTGCAAGCCGTCTTCTTCCCCTTCAAGAAAACCGAAAAGACCTTTGCCACGGCTGCCGAACAGGAAGCCTTCAAAAACCTCAACAAAGAATTCGATGAAAAGGTGCGGCCCTTTCGCCAGCAGATCGCCGAAATCGAAAAGCCGGTGCGTGAAAAACTGATGCGCGAAAAAGTCGAATTCCACGTCAAGCTCGCCAAAAACTCCTCCGGCTTTGGCGAACTGACCGAAGAGCAGTTTCGCGCCGAAACCGCCCAGCGCTTGAAAAAGGAAGTCAACCTGCAAGCCGAAGAGATCGAAGCCGAACTCGCGCCCGCCGACTTGCAACGCCGCAAGGAGCTGCAAAAACAAATGGACGCCATCAACAACCAGCGCCCCAAACCGCTGGACGCCGCGATGGGCGTGACCGACGAAGAGCAGCCCAAACAGGCCTACCTGCTCGAACGCGGCGACTGGCACAACAAAGGCGCGGCGGTTTCGCCCGGCGTGCCTCTTATCGTCAGCGACGGCAAAGACCTCGCGCCCGCCAACCGCCGCCAGCAACTGGCCGAATTCATCGCCAGCCCCGACAACCCGTTGACGGCGCGCGTCGCGGTCAATCGCATCTGGCAATACCACTTTGGCAAAGGCATTGTGCGCACGCCTAGCGATTTCGGCGCGACGGGCGACCGCCCCAGCCACCCCGAATTGCTGGACTGGCTCGCCATCGGATTCGTCAAGCAGGGTTGGAGTTGGAAGGCCATGCACCGGCGGATGCTGTTCTCAAACACCTATCGCCAGGCTTCTCAATTCGATGAGGCCAAGGCCGCCAAAGACAATGAGAATCGCCTGCTCTGGCGCTTCAATCCGCGCCGCATCGAAGCCGAAGTCTTGCGCGACAGCATCCTGGCCGTCACCGGCAAGCTCAACACCGAGATGTACGGCCCCGGCGTGTATCCGCGCATTGACCCCGACATCATCAACACCGGCTCGCGCCCGCGCTGGCCGCTGGACGCCAAGGACGAACACGCGACCTTCCGCCGCAGCGTTTACATCTTCGTCAAACGCTCCGTGCTGGTGCCGATGCTCGAAGTCTTTGATTGCCCGATTACCGTGTCGCCCGCGCCCGTGCGTTCGACCTCGACCGTCTCGCCACAAGCGTTGGCATTGATGAACAATCAATTCGTGCTGGAACAGGCCGGTTTCCTGGCCGAGCGTGTTGCAAAGGAAGCGGGCGCGCAACCACGCGCGCAGGTGCGCCGCGCCTTCCAACTGGCGCTGAGCCGCACGCCGAGTGTGAAAGAGATGCAGTGGGCGCTCGCTTTCACCCACACGCAAACGGCCGGGTATGCTGAGCGGAAGAACGAGAAACCGGCGGCGGCGGCGCTGCGCGACTTCTGTCATGCGTTGATCAATCTGAATGAGTTTTTGTATGTGGATTGAGAGCGGGTAATTTCGACGAAATAAGTGTTGGTCAACCTGCTCATTGGTATCCTGGCATAAACTGAAACCCCTCCCACGACGGCGCGCGAGGGTACACGAAGACTGTTTGAATGCTTCATGCTGCTTCGTGTGACTTCGTGGGAAAAGAAACGGAGCATCAAGTGAAACGACTGATTTTGACTGTGGCTGTGTTGTTGGCGGTGACCGCGCCGTTGCAATCGGTATTCGCCCAAGGCAAAGACTATCGCGTGCTGGGCGCTGACAAAAAGCACGTCGCCATCGTCAACGCTAAAGGCGAAGTCGAATGGGAAGTGCCCAATCCCGACGCGCGCGAGATTCACGACATCCAAATGCTGGACAACGGCAACGTGCTCTTCCAGACCGGCTACACCACCGTCGTCGAAGTCAACAAGGCCAAAGAGGTCGTTTGGAAACACGAGTCAAAGCCGAAAGAAGGTTATACCGGCAAGGTTGAGATTCATTCGTATCAACGACTGAAAGACGGCAATACGCTGATCTCTGAAAGTGGCAACAGCCGCCTGATCGAAGTGGACAAGCAAGACAAAATCGTCAAAGTGGTGCCGCTGACTGTCGTCAAATCGAACTCGCACCGCGACACGCGCATGGTGCGCAAACTCGACAACGGTCATTACCTCGTGTGCCAGGAAGGCGAAGGCAAGGTGCGCGAATACGACGCGACCGGCAAGATCGTCTGGGAATACGCGCTGGAATTGGGCGACCGCCCGCGCTCTGACGGTCACGGCCCCGAAGGCCACGGCGTCGAAGTCTTCGGCGCGGTGCGCTTGAAAAACGGCAACACGCTGATCGCGGGCGGCAATAACAACCGCATCCTCGAAGTAAACAAGGCCGGCAAGACCGTCTGGAGCATTGACCACACCGAACTGCCCGGCATCACCTTCGCGTGGATGACGACGTTGCAAGTGCTGCCCAACGGCAACATCATCATCGGCAACACGCACGCGACCGAAGCGAATCCGCAACTAATCGAAGTCACACGCACCAAGAAAGTCGTCTGGCAGTTTAAGGATTGGACGAACTTCGGCAATAATCTGGTGGCGGCGCAGGTAGTGGGGTTGAAAGGCAAAGTGATTCGCTAGACCCGGTGCGCCGCTGAAAGAGGTTTTATGCAGTTGACCATTGAGACGCAAGTGACACCGAATGGTACGGTCATCTTGCACGATCTGCCATTTGCCAATGGCGAGGCCGTGCAAGTGACGGTGCAATCGCTGGCGGTAACCGAGCCAGCGCCGATGCAGCCGCGCATCCCAGGATTGCACGCCGGGGCAATGCAGATGCGCGAAGATTTCGATGAACCATTGCCCGATGATTTCTGGCTGGGGGCAGCTTGAAGTACTTGCTCGACACGCACACGTTCATTTGGTGGGACAGCGAACCAGCCAAGCTTTCGGCGACGGTCGCCACGATCTTGCAGAATCGTCAACACACAATTTTGCTCAGTGTGGCGAGCGCCTGGGAAATACAGATCAAGTTTCAGTTGGGCAAACTCGACTTGCAATTGTCGCTGGCAACCATCGTTGCCAACCAAATACAACAGAATCAGTTTAAGTTGCTGCCAGTCGGTCTTGAACACGTTCTGGCACTCAATCAATTGCCAGCGGTTCACAAAGACCCTTTTGACCGGCTATTGGCCGCACAATCCATGGTTGAGCAGGCGACTTTATTGAGCGCCGATGCAATCTTTGCGGGCTATCCAGTCAATACGCTCTGGTAGAACAACTAGCGAGGAATCAAATGACCACTAGAGAGCCGAATTCAGCATTGCCGATACTTTCGACGTCCCAGATGTCGCGCCGCGAACTCATCTTTCGCGCGGGCGCTGGCTTTTCCGGCCTCGCGCTCGCTTCCCTGCTCGACCAGGACAAGCTGCTGGCCGCGACGCCAACCACTGGCACGCCCGGCACGCGCGACAGCGAAGGCAATCCGCTCGCCGTCAAAGCGCCGCATTTCGCGGCCAAAGCCAAATCGGTCATCTTCCTGTTTATGTACGGCGGGCCGAGCCAGGTTGACCTGTTCGACCCGAAGCCAATGCTGACCAAACACCACGGCCAGCCGCTGCCGGGCTTGGACAAGCTCGAAACGTTCAACAAAAATGGCAACCTGATGGCCTCGCCATATGCGTTCAAAAAATACGGGCACGGCGGCGTAGACATCTCCGAACTGTATTCCAACCTCGGCAGCGTGGCCGATGATTTGTGCGTGCTGCGTTCGCTGTATTGCCTGAGCAACAACCATTCGCCCGCGATCTTTCAGATGAACAGCGGCAACATACGGCCCGGCAATCCCAGCTTGGGTTCGTGGGTAACGTATGGATTGGGCACCGAGAATCAAAACCTGCCCGCCTACATCGTGATGTACGACTGGCGCGGCGGCCCGATTGGCGGCGCACCCAACTGGTCATCTGGCTTTATGCCCGCGGCGTTTCAGGGTACCTCCTTCCGCTCTGGCAATGTGCCTATCGTAGACCTCAACCCGCCCAAGTGGGTTGACCCGCATTTGCAGCGGCAGGAAGTGGACTTCATTCAAAAGCTCAATCAGGATCATCAAGAACGCCACGGCAAGAACAGCGACCTCGATGCGCGCATCGCTTCGTATGAACTCGCTTTCCAGATGCAGACCCACGCGCCCGAAGCCGTTGACTTGGCGAAAGAATCCGACGCAACCAAAAAGCTTTATGGCATCGGCGAAAAGCACACCGACTATTTCGGCAAGCAGTGCCTGACCGCGCGCCGCTTGGTCGAACGCGGCGTGCGCTTCATCCAGCTTTACCACGGCGGCGGCCACCAGCAGGAATCGTGGGACGCGCATTACGGCATTGACGAAAATCACCGGCTGCATTGCGCCGAAACCGACATCCCGATGACCGGCCTGATCAAAGACCTCAAAGCGCGCGGCCTGCTCGATTCCACACTCATCGTCTGGGGCGGCGAATTCGGACGCATGCCTACCTCACAATCCGGCATCGGGCGCGATCACAACCATTATGGCTTCTCGATGTGGCTGGCCGGCGGCGGCGTCAAAGGCGGCCAAATGCTGGGCGAGACAGACGAGTTTGGGGCAAAAGCCGTGGTTGATCCGTATTCGGTTTACGACCTGCACGCGACGATCTTGCATGCGCTGGGGATGGATCACCGGCGGCTGACGTATTACTACGGCGGGAGAGATCAGCGGCTGACGAATTTTGGGGGCGATCCGATTTTGAAGGTGTTTGCGTGATTATGTTGTGGGCATGGCCAACGTTTGTGCCCGGTAAGCGGTAGCGTTATGTATGAAAGAAAATCCAATCTTAGTCAGGCGGATCTAGAGTTATCGAATGTTGAACTCTCAGCACTCTCGAAGGTTTGGAAGGAGCGAAAATCCGAGTTAGAACATGGTGGCGAGTACCAAGAATTCTTGAAAAAGCTTCAACGCGAATGGGCAATCGAGACTGGAATTATTGAACGACTCTACACTTGGGATAGAGGCGTGACGGAGGTTTTGATTGAACAAGGTATAGACAGCACAATTATTGCCCATCAGAGCGGAATGTCGCGTGACCAAGCAACACATGTGAAGGACATTATTGATGACCAACTCACAATAATTGACCACTTGTTCTCCTTTGTTAAAGGTGAGCAACCCTTGACCGAGCACTTCATAAGAGGATTGCAGGAACGATTCACAGCACACCAAGAATTTACCGATGCGCGTACTCCAGCCGGAGACAAAATACTCGTCCCTATTTTGCGGGGCGAATATAAACAACAACCCAATAACCCGCGTCGCCCGGACGGAGAGATACATGAGTACTGCCCCACATTATTTGTAGAAGAAGAAATGGAGCGACTTGTAGCGTGGTATAAGGAAGCTGAAGCCAACGCTTCGGTTGAAGTTTTAGCTGCCTGGCTCCACCACAGATTTACCCAGATTCACCCCTTCCAAGATGGCAATGGAAGAGTTGCACGTGCCCTAGCTACGCTGGTTTTCTTAAAGGAAGGATTGTTCCCACTTATCATTCGTGATCAAGACCGCGACAAAGAATATATACCAGCGCTTGAATTGGCAGATAAAGGCGATCTACAGGCTCTAGTTCAGCTTTTCGCAAAACGGCAGAAAGCGTCAATTCTTGCGGCAATCGGTCTTGAGCAACAAGTCCAGCAATCACGATACACTGAAGAAATCATAGCTTCTGCAATTAAGGTGCTTAAAAATCGAGTAGCAGGAGAGACGAAGAAGCTAAACCAAGTCTATGAAATAGCGGATAAGCTATATGCAGTGACTAATGAGAGGCTGCATGAAATTTCCACACGACTTAATAAACAATTAGGACAAGTCGAAATCCGGAATCATCAACTTTTTTATAAAGCGTCCGTAATCGCCGCGAACAAAGATTCTCAGACCAAACACTACTTTCACCATCAGATAATTGAAGTTGCCAAACACTTTGGTTACTTTGCTAACTTAGATAAGTACCGAGCGTGGATACGTCTTTCAATATATACAGACGACCAGTTTGAGTATGTAATTAGTTTTCACGGTTATGGATATGGCGATAGCGGAATTATGGCCGCAAGTTCTTTCACTTGTCAGCGCATCCAACGGGAAGACGGCTACGGAACTGATGTAATTAACACACGCCCTGCATCTCCCGATTTCTTCCAATTTAATTATGAAGAGTCTATTGAGAGCACTGAGAAAAGGTTCGGTGAGTGGCTAGAGGCCTCTATAGCAATTGCTTTAGCAGAATGGAAACGACTGTTGCAAGCTTAGGTAATCCTAGCATTATCAAGGCAAAGACATTGTGCTCGCCTTCCATC
This sequence comes from Acidobacteriota bacterium, assembly GCA_016196035.1. NCBI lineage: Bacteria > Pseudomonadati > Acidobacteriota > Acidobacteriota bacterium. The sequence goes on from JACPYM010000069.1 coordinate 60,987, forward strand.
CGCTTGAAGTGCGCCAATACACCGAGTTCGCCGCCGCGTAAGCAGCAGCAGCCAGTTCTTTCTGTCGCAGCAATTGGCGTTGCGGCGACAGAAAGACGCGTCTCCAAAAAAAACAGAAAGGCCGGACTGAGCAGCGTCAATCCGGCCTTTTGTCGTTTTTGCCAGCCAGGCTTCACTTGCCGTAACTAACCCTGTACACAAAACCTTTGTTATCGTCCGAAATGTAGAGCGCACCGTCTGCGCCCGTCAGCAATCCGGCCGGGCGTCCGTTGTTGGCTTGTCCGGCATTTAACCAGCCGGTCGCGAAATCTTCCAGGCCAACCGGCTTGCCGTCCTTGAAAACAACGCGCACGACTTTGTAACCGATCTTCTCTTTGCGGCCCGTCGGGCTGGAACCGTGAATCGCCAGGAAGAGCGCGCCACGATAAGCGGATGGAAAAGCTTTGCCGGTGTAAAACCGCATATCAATCGGCGACGAATGCGCGGGCAATTCAAAGGCGGGCGGCGTGGCGTCCGTTGCTTTCATGGAGCCTTTCGCATCCTTCAAGCCAGCGTTGGCGACGTTGTTGCCGACGAAATAGGGGAAGCCGTAATGCTTGCCGGCTTCGACGCGGTTGATTTCATCGGGCGGGAACTCTTCGCCCAAGCCGTCCTGGCCCATGTCGTCGGCCCAGATGACGCCGGTTTTCGGATCCCAATCAAATCCGATGGAGTTGCGCATGCCCTTGGCAAACGGCTTTCCGCCGCTGCCGTCCGCGTTGTAAACCATGATCGTCTGACGCCGCTCATCCGCATCTTCGCAAACGTTGCATGACGAACCGATGGAGACATAAAACTTGCCGCTTTTGTCGAAGCCAATCGTGCGCGTCCAATGCGCAGTCGTTGAGACTGGCAGGTCAATGAATTTTTCCGGCGTCCCCTCAATCTTGCCGTTGGCAAATTTGACGCGCAGCACGGCGGGATTAGTGGCGATATACAAATAGCCTTTGTTGAACGCCAGACTGTGCGGGCGCGTCAGACCGGTTAGCACCGTTTCGACTTTATCAGCCTTGCCGTCCTTGTCTTTGTCGGGCAAGGCGGCGACTTCGCCTTTGCCTTGCAGCGCGACGTAAACGACGCCATCGGGGCTGACGGCCATCAGGCGCGCGCCCGCGACACCGGAAGCAAAGACCGATACTTTGAAGCCCGCCGGGACTTTCAAATCGGCGGGTTGCGCCGGAGCTGGCGGTTGCGCGGGCGCTTGCGCGGCGACGCGCGCGGTCAAGCCGGTGACGAGGGAAAGGCCAGTCACGAACGAAAAGATGGACAGAGCCAGACACGCTTTGTTCACAGAGATTCTCCTTACGGTTGCGAAAGTGTTGGAATGCGGTTTTGGATGGGGCGCAGCTTAGCAGCGAATGGCGGCAGGCTCAATAGTGTGAACAGATTCAGCGCATTGAAGAGGGGGAAACAATAGACCTTGCTATACAACTCAGGCGCGTGCGAGCATACGTCGGCAGAGGAGGAAGACGCGATGGAACCTAGCCTTGGCACAACGACAAGCACTCAATTGATAAAGGCGGCTGAGCAATTAAGCCTCGCCGAACTAGAGTGTTTTACCGAAGAAATCATTGCCTTGCGCGCCCGTCGCAATGCGCCTCTCTTGCCGGCAAAAGAATCACCCCTCTTCAAAACGATCAACCAAACCTTAACGGTCGAAGAACGGACTCGGCTTGCTGAATTGGGCGATAAGCGTGTGGAAGAGGCATTGACGCCTGACGAGCAGCGCGACCTTCTCGCTTTGCAGCAAAAACTTGAAGCCTTACACGCAGCGCGGATGAAAGCGTTGGCCGATTTAGCGGCGCTGCGTGGAATCACTCTCACCGCCACGATGGATGAGTTAGGAATTCATTTCCCTGATTATCTTTAGCCAGGATCAAAGCTAATGCTTGATAGATACATTCCGGCTGAGTTGCGCCGGTTGGTACAGCAACGCGCGCGGGGCCAATGCGAGTATTGCCGCAGCCAGCAAAGCTTCTCGCCACAGCCGTTCTCAGTCGAACACATCAAGCCTCGTGCGCTGGGCGGACTGACAACGGCTGAGAATCTGGCGCTTTCCTGCCAAGGTTGTAATGGACACAAATACACAAAAGTGATGGGCCATGATCCTGTCACAAATAGCCTTACACCCCTGTTCAACCCACGTACTCAACAGTGGCGTGACCATTTTCGCTAGGATGAAAACGCGCAACTCATCATCGGCCTTTCACCCACAGGCAGAGCGACGGCGGAGACGTTGTAACTAAATCGAGCGGAGTTGGTCAATTTGCGCGCGGTACTTTATGCAGCCCAAAAACATCCACCGACAGAGCCTGACGACGTATAAAGTTTCCACCGGGAATTGTTTCTTATGATCACAATTGATGGTTCATTCGGCGAAGGCGGCGGCCAAATCCTGCGCACCTCCCTGGCCCTCTCGTTAGTCACCGGCCAGCCCTTCCGCATCGAGAAGATTCGCGCGGGGCGCAAAAATCCGGGGCTGTTGCGGCAGCATCTGACGGCGGTCAATGCCGCGCAACAAATCAGCCAGGCGGCGGTCGAAGGCGCGGGCATCGGTTCGACGCAATTGAGCTTCACGCCCGGCGAAATCACGCCCGGTGAATACGCCTTTGCTGTCGGCACGGCGGGCAGTACGACGCTGGTGTTGCAAACCGTCTTGCCGTCGTTGTTGCGCGCGCGCGCTGAGAGCCGCTTGACGCTCGAAGGCGGGACGCACAATCCCTTTGCGCCGCCGTTTAACTTTTTGGTCAAGGCCTTTCTGCCGCTGCTCAACCGGTTGGGTGCCCGCGTAGAAGCGACGCTCGCGCGGTACGGGTTTTATCCGGCGGGCGGCGGCAAGCTTGAAATTCGCATCGCACCTGCCAGCCAACTCACGCCCTTTGAATTGCTGGAACGCGGCGAGATCGTCGGGCGGCGCGCACAGGCGCTGGTCGCCAATCTGCCGCGTTCAGTGGGCGAGCGCGAGTTGAAAGTCATCGGACAAAAGCTGAATTGGCCAGCGGAATGGTTGCGGCTGGAAGAGGTCAAAAATTCCAATGGGCCGGGCAATTTGGTCTCGGTTGAAATCGAAAGCGCCAATGTTGCCGAAGTCTTCACCGGCTTTGGCGAACGTGGTGTGACGGCGGAAGCCGTGGCGATCAAGGCGATTCAAGAGGCGCGGCGCTATCTGGCGTCTGATGCGGCGGTGGGCGAATACCTGGCCGATCAGTTGCTGATTCCGCTGGCATTGGCCGGTGGCGGTGCCTTCACGACGGTGGCGCCTTCGCGGCACACGACAACCAACATTGCGATCATCCGCAAGTTTTTGCCAGTGGAGATTACGACTGAGGAACTGAGCAAGCGCGCGTGGAAGATTGCGGTGAAGGGCTGAACGAGATTACGGAACAGACGGAAATAACGGAACAGACGGAACCCATCTGACAAGCTGATTCCTTTCCGTTTGTTCGGTTATTTCCGTCTGTTCCGTAATCTCTCCTCTCTTCGGCCCGTTGGCCTCTGGATGTTACTGCATAGTTGGCAACGCTGTTTTCCAACCAGCATTCAACACCTGCTTCAACTCCGCCACTTGTTTGGCATAGGCCGCCTCGCTCGCCAGATTGTGATACTCGCCCGGATCGGTTTGCTGATCGTAAAGCTCCGCGCCGCCGTCGCTGCCCTGCCATTCGGTGTAACGCCAGCGCACGGTGCGCACCGTGCGGCCTTGCACGTTGCCGCGCAGCACTTGGGTGAACGCGGCTTTCTTCCACGCCAGCGCCGGTTTGTTCAGCAGCGGTTTCAAACTCAGGCCTTCCAAATTTTCTGGTGCTTTCAAGCCAGCCAGCTCAACAATGGTTGGATATAGATCAACGAACTCGACCAAAGCGCGGCTGCGTTGTCCGGCGGTCTTCAGCTTCGGCGCATACACGACCAACGGCGCGCGCGTCGAAAGTTCAAACAGCGTGTTCTTGTTCCACCAGCCGCGTTCGCCCAGGTGATAGCCGTGGTCGCCGATGAACACGATGATCGTGTTGTCCCAGAGCTTTTGCTGATCGAGCGCGGCGAAGACCTTGCCCAGTTGCGCATCCATAAACGAGACGCCCGCCAGATAGGCGCGTTTGAATTCGCGGCGCTCCTGATCGGTGAACTGTTTGAATTGCGGATAGCCGTTGGGAATCGCGAACGGCACTTCGGGCGAACGGTCGGCGGGGTCGAGCGGCAACTGGATTTTGTCGGGCGGGTACAAGTCGAAATACTTCTTTGGCGCGATAAAAGGGTCGTGCGGTTTGTGGAAGCCGATGGCGAGGAAGAAGGGTTCTTTGCGTTTCTCGTTGATGAGCCGTACCGCTTCGGCGGCAACCTGGCCGTCGGGTTGGTCTTCGTCACCGCCTTCCGCCGCCAGCCAGCGGCACCAGGCCAGCGCGCCGCCGGTCAGGTTGCGGCCTTCGCCTTTGAAGCCAAGCGGCGGGCTTTGAAAGAAGCGCACGTGCGACCACGATTGCGGGTCGGCCATGTGTTCGTTGATCTCCTCCATCGTGCCGCCGCGATGAAAGATTTTGCCCAGGCTGGCGGTGAAATAGCCTTGCTGTTTGAACAGTTCGGGCAGCGTGACCACGTGCGGCAGCTTTTGCCGAAAGAACGTGTTGTTGTCCTGCACGCCCGTCGTATCGGGCCGCAAGCCCGTCAGGAAAGAAGCGCGGCTGGGATTGCAGACCGGATATTGGCAATAGGCGTTGTCAAAACGCACGCCGCGTTTGGCCAAACGGTCGAGGTTGGGGGCGTGTGCGCTGACATCGCCAAAGCTGGTCGCCGCGTTGCGCAAATCATCGGCGATGATGAATAGGACGTTGGGGCGGCGTTGTGCGTCTGCGCTCGGCAAGTAGCCTGTGCAGACGCACAGCAATAACAAGCAGGTAATGGATCGTTTCATGCAGTGTGAAATCCTTTTGAATGCGCAACCGGCGAAGAACAAGGCAAGCCCTGAAAGGACGCAATCGAATAGCCAGGGGCATCGCCCCTGGTGCTCGCGCCTAACAGTTACCAAGCCCTGAAAGGACGCAATTACGAGTGATAATTGCGCCCTTTCAGGGCTTGGTTTGTTCTCCGTCGTCACCCAGGGCGTTGCCCTGGGCTATTCAATTGCGCCCTTTCAGGGCTTTGGGCAGACCTTCTCAAAACTCAATCGCCGAACGCTTACGCTTGCCGTGCGACAATCCCCGCTTCGCCCAACCGAACAAGCGCGCCGTCTCAAGCCAGCAACTTCGCCACAACCTGGCCGTGCACATCCGTCAGCCTGAATTCGCGGCCTTGAAACTTGAACGTCAGCCGTGTGTGATCAATCCCGAGCAGATGCAGCACCGTCGCGTGCAGATCAAACACCTCGACCGGGTCTTCAACGATGTTATAGCCAAACTCGTCTGTCTGCCCAATCGTCACACCCGGTTTGACGCCCGCACCCGCCAGCCACATCGTGAAGGCGCGCGGATGGTGATCGCGGCCATACAGATTCGAACCATTGCGTTTCTCATTCATCGGCGTGCGCCCGAATTCCCCGCCCCAGACGACCAGCGTTTCGTCGAGCAAGCCGCGTTGTTGCAGGTCGGTCAGCAGCGCGCTGATCGGCTGATCCACTTCGGCGCACAGACGCGGCAGCTTGACGACGATGTCACCACCGATGCTGTTGCCGTGCGTATCCCAGCCGCGATGGTAAAGCTGCACGAAACGCACACCACGTTCGACCAACCGGCGCGCCAACAGGCAGTTATTGGCAAAGGATTTCCTGCCCGGTTCGGTGCCGTAAAGTTGCTGGATGGCGGCAGGCTCTTTGGAGATGTCGGTCAATTCGGGCACGCTGGTTTGCATGCGAAAGGCGAGTTCGTAAGCTTCGATGCGCGTGTTGATTTCGGGGTCGCCGATTTCAGCGCGGCGCAGTTGGTTCAATTCGCCCAGCGTGTCGAGTGTAGCGCGACGCGCCTGCGCATTCACGCCTGCGGGGTTGTTGACGAAAAGCACCGGTTCGCCTTTCGAGCGGAACTCTACGCCCTGGTATTGCGTCGGCAAAAAGCCGCTGCCCCAGAGCGCTTTGCCACCATCGGGATCGGCTTCGCCGGACAGCAACACGACAAAACCGGGCAGGTCTTTGTTCTCGCTGCCCAGGCCGTAGAGCAGCCACGAACCCATGCTGGGCCGCCCGATGATCTGGTGGCCGGTGTTCATGAAAATCTGGGCGGGCGCGTGATTGAATTGCGTCGTTTGCATCGAGCGAATGAGCGCCAGTTTATCGGCGTGTTTGCTCAAATGCGGCAACAGTTCCGACACAACCGCGCCGGATTGGCCGTGCTTTGCAAACTTGAAGGGCGAGCCAAGACAAAGCGGCGTGCCTTTGATAAAGGCGAAGCGTTCGCCTTTGACCAATTCAGCCGGGATCGGTTGGTCGTGATATTTGTTGAGCAGCGGCTTGGGGTCGAACAAATCCAGTTGCGACGGCCCGCCCGCCATAAACAGGAAGATGACGTTTTTTGCTTTCGGTGCGAAATGCTGCACGCGGCTTTGTACGGTTTGCGCCAACGCTGCGCGGCCCGTCAGCGAAGACAAGGCCAGGGCGCCGATGCCAAAGCCGGTTTGTTGGAAGAAGTGGCGGCGCGTGATTTGTGGTAAGCCAGTTGGTTGTTCGTTCATTGCCGTTCTACTCCTTGGTCAACATCTCATCCAGGTTCAGCAGCACATTCGCCACCATCGTCCACGCTGCGACCTCCGCCGGATCGCCTGCGCGCGCCTCGTCTATGACGCCTTTGGCTACGCGCTGGGCCGCCGTTTTATCCGCGCGATAGAACGCGAGTTGCCGCTGGTAAAGCTGTTCCAACTTGTCCAACTCAGACTGGCTGGGCGGACGCGCCACGCAAAGGCGAAAGCCGTGACTCACGCGGGCGCGCAAATCGCCATTTACTTCGGTCAACATGCGCCGTGCCAAGGCGCGCGCCAAATCAAAAAACGCTTCGTCATTGAGCAGGCTGAGCGCTTGCAAAGGTGTGTTGGTGCGCACGCGCCGCACGATGCAATACTCGCGACTGGTCGCGTCAAACGTCGTCAGCATCGGATACGGCGCGGTGCGGCGCAGGAAGGTGTACAGGCTGCGGCGATAACGGTCGTCACCCTGGCTGGTTTGCCATTTGATGTTATTGCCATCATACGGATTCATCCAGATGCCGTCGGGCTGCACCGGATAAACCGGCGGGCCGCCGAGTTTGCGCGACAAGACGCCGCTCGCCAGTAAGGCTGAATCGCGGATCGTTTCGGCATCCAGCCGGAAGCGCGGGCCACGCGCGAAAAGACGATTGTACGGATCTTTGTCCAGCAACGCGGGCGTGACCTTTGACGATTGCCGATAGGTTGCCGAAGTCACGATCAAGCGGTGCAGCTTCTTCATACTCCAGCCACTTTCCATAAATTCGACGGCCAGCCAGTCCAGCAATTCGGGATGCGTGGGCGGCGCGGCTTGCGTGCCGAAATCTTCGACCGTCTCGACAATGCCGCGTCCGAAAAACTGCTCCCAGGCGCGATTGACGGTGGCGCGCGCGGTCAATGGATTTTCTCGGCTGACCAGCCAGCGCGCCAAACCCAAGCGGTTAAGCGGCGCGTCTTCAGGCCAGGCGTGTAAGGCGGCGGGCGTGGCGGCGTAAACGCGCTCGCCCTTGTTCATGTAATTCCCGCGCACACGCAACAGCGTCGAAGGTCGCTCAAAGCCTTGTTTCTCGCGGATGATCTGCGCCGTGACGATGCCCAGACTGCCAAGGGCCACGCGCAAAACATTGGCGCGCTGGCGCTCGGCTTTGAGCAGCGGCGTCAACTGGCGGAACTGTTCGGCCAACGCTTCCTGTTGCGCGGCGTCGCGTTGGGCGGCGGGCGTGGCGAGCATGGCCTGGAACCGCAGCGGCAGCGCGACGATGCGCAAGGGTTCAGCCGCTTCGCTGACAGAAAGACGCACCCGGCCCAGCCCCTGGCCTACGGTTTTGCCGATTTGTTTGAGTTGAATTGTAGCCACGGCGGGCGCGGCCAGTTTGAGCGGTTGCTCAAACGTAAAAACGATCTGGCGATTCAACCGCGTGGCGTCGCGCGTGGCGTCAATCGCCCAGCCGTTGCCCGGTTGATTCTCGCTGCTGAAAAGCTGGCGCACATCGGGGCGGCCCGCGAAATCATCGGCGGCGGCTTCTTTCATGGCGATGCGCTGCGGGTGGCCGTCAGTCTTGACGACCAACTCAACGCCCGACAGAACGAAGTTGCCATAGGGATCGCGCCCCGGCCCGCCTTGCGGCAAACTGGCGTCGCTCAGGGCTTCCAATCGCAAGGCAGTCAGGCCGGAAGCGCTGGCGGGCAGTTGCGCGGTGAGCGTGTAAATGTCACTGACCGGCACCGCGCCCGCCGCCAGGATTGATTTGTCGGCTTGCTTTGCCAGCTTCGTCCCGCCACTGGCCGAAAAAGTCAGCGGATCGAGTGTTTGCCAACGTTGCGGCTCAGCGCGCAATTCGGCTTCCCACTGCGCCTGCGCGGCGTTCAATTCAGGCGTTTGCGTTTTGAGTGTCGCTTCAACGGTCTTCAATTCGGCGCGCAACTTGTCGCGCTGTGCGGCCTGTTCTGGCGTGGGCAATTCCAGTTCGGGTTCGATCACCCAGCCCTCGCTGCCGGGCATCTCGAGGAGGGTGTATTCGTGCGTATCGAAGAAGGCCAGCAGCTTGTAATACTCCTGCTGCGAGAACGGATCGTATTTGTGGTTGTGGCATTGCGCGCAACCCACGGTCGAACCCAGCCAAACCGTCGCGGTCGTGTTGACGCGGTCAAGCAACGTTTCCCAGCGCGCCTCTTCGTCATCCACGCCGCCTTCCTGATTGAGCATGGTGTTGCGGTGAAAGCCGGTCGCGATCAGTTGTTCTTGCGTGGGATTGGGCAGCATGTCCCCCGCGAGTTGCTCAATGGTGAATTGATCAAAGGGCATGTCCTTGTTTAGCGCGTTGACGACCCAATCGCGATACTTCCACATCACACGCGGGCGGTCTTTTTCGTAGCCGTGCGAATCGGCGTAACGCGCCAAATCCAGCCACGGACGCGCCCAGCGTTCGCCGTAATGCGGACTGGCGAGTAGCCGGTCAACGGCCTTTTCATAAGCATCCGCTGCCTGATCGGCGAGAAAGGCGTCCACTTCCTGCGGTGTCGGCGGCAAGCCAATCAAATCCAGCGAGACACGCCGCAACAGCGTCACGCGGTCAGCTTCGGCTGCGGGTTGCCAGCCTTCCTTTTCCAGCCGCGCCAGCACAAACGCATCAATCGAATTCTTTGCCCAAGCCGGGTTCTGCACCTCTGGCAAAGCGCGGCGCGCGGGCTTCACATACGCCCAATGCTGCGCACGGTCTGAGGTCTGAGGTCTGAGGTCTGAAGTCTGTTCAGGCCAGTTTGCGCCTTCATCAATCCAACGGCGGATGATTTCGATCTGGGCGGTTGTCAGCGGCCCGCCGCCCAGTGGCATGCGCGCTTCGCCGCCCTCGCCCAATATGCGTGTGAGCAGGCGGGATTGTTTGCTGTTGCCGGGCACGATGTCCGCGCCAGCAAGGCCGCCTTTCAGCGCGGCGCTTTTCAAATCAAGCCGCAATTGCCCGGCAGCCTTTTGCGCGCCGTGGCATTGCACGCAGGCCGCCGCGAAAATCGGTTGGATGTCCCGCAGGAAATCAACCTGGCGCGTTTGGCGCTTGGCCGACACCACAGACCAAAACGGCCAACTCAACAACAGTCCCAGGCACAGCCCGCCTTTGATGAAGCGCAATGAATAGCTCGACATAACAAACCACCCTGCTCCGCCTAAACCTTGCGGTTCAGTGCGGAAGCTCTTTCAAATCCGAGTTGAACAAAGTAAAAGAATAAGCCGTCAATAACCGCGCGGGAACAACGCGCGCAGCTTAACATCGTTTTTCAGGCAGTCCAATTTCGTGCTCCATATTTCGCAGTCAGGCACAGCAGATTGATATGCAGGAAACAGCTTCATCACCACGCCCGTTGGCAGGCCTCACGGTTTTAGACTTCACTATCGCGCTGGCCGGCCCGTTTGCCACCTTGCTGCTGGGGGGTCTGGGCGCGCGCGTCATCAAAATCGAAAACCCGCTCAGCGGCGATACCTGCCGTACCAATGCGCCGTACCTCGGCGCGGCAGGCGCGAAACTGGCGCGCACAAGCGACGACGATATTTCGATCTCGGCGTTGAACCGGTTGCGCAACAAACAAGGCATTACGCTCAACCTCAAACACCCCCAGGCGCGCGAGCTATACGCCGATCTGCTGCAACACGCCGACATCGTCGTCGAAAATTTCAGCAGCGGCGTCATTGATCGTCTCGGCGTGGGTTATGAATTCACACGCACGATCAACCCGCGCATCATCTTTTGTTCAATCAGCGGCTTTGGCAGCGATGGCGCTGGCAAAGCGCTGGACACCATCATCCAGGCGCTCAGCGGCGTGATGCAGACCTCTGGGAACGCAGGCGAGCCACCCGTGCGGATGGGCGTGCCGTTCGCCGACCTGATCACGCCGCTTTACGGAGTGATCGGCATCCTGGCCGCGCTCGAACAGCGCAGGCGCACCGGCGTCGGGCAATACGTAGACGTTTCGATGCTGGGCGCGCTGACCTCCCTAGTCGCGGCGGAGCCATTCGATTTGTTGGAGCGGCTCGGCGTTGAATCGCGCACCGGGCAAACTGTCCCACGTTTAGCGCCCTTCGGCATTTACACCGCCCGCGATGGCCACGCCGCCATTTGCGCGCACACTGACGCGTTTACGCTGAACTTATTTACGGCGATGGCGCGCCCGGATTTGGCTGCCGACGAACGCTTCAACACCCGCGACAACCGGGTCAAGCACGTCGCCGAGTTGGACGCGCTGATCGAAGCCTGGACGCGCACGCAACCGCTGGCCGAACTGCTGCCGTGTTTGGAAGCCGCTGGCGTGCCCGCCGCTGAAGTCCGCACCCCCAGCGTCGCCGTGCGTGATCCGCGTGTGCTGGCGCGTGGCGAAACCGTGCCGCTTGCGCATCCCAAATTCGGCGCGGTGGAAGAGGTTTACGGCACCGGCCTCCCGATCAAGTTTTCGGCGGCCACGGCAGGCTTTGACCAAGTCGCGCCTGCGCTGGGCGAACACAACGAATTGGTCTATGGGCAGATGCTGGGCTACTCCGCCGAACAGATCGCTCAGTTGAAAGCCGAAGGGATCATTTGACGATGTTGACTTCGCCGGCTGCGCCAAGCGTGCATCTCTAATGGAAGCATTGGCGGGCAACCGGCTTGCGGCGTTTGTTGACGCTATGCTACTCTGCCGCGCGTATTGGACGTGCCCCTCACGACCTCAAATGCCCACAAACACGAACTTGTCCGACCCCGAAACTGAGAATGCAGTGAGTCTGGCGGTCTTTCTGTTCGAGACCGCGCGAATACTCAAGGCAACTTGCGTCTGACTGCGATGCCCCGCAGGAACGCCAGCTTTACGAATCATGTGCTGAACTTTTTCCGGTCAACGTGATTCTGCGGTGAGGCGCGTACAACCTGAAAGCCGGTGTGCCGCATCAGCAACCGCGCAACTTTCACGGCAACGCCGTTGCCACACCGCCCCGCAGAATTCGCTGACAGTGCCGCCTGCGCCTCACTCCGGCTGCAACGCAGGCCCCCCAGAAACCACGCGTTCGTTTTGAGCGCGGCATCATCAAACACGTTTCCAGCTCTTTACAGGCCCCTGGTATTTGGTAGCCCACTGGTGGGAAACCGCGCGCGTTCACGGCGCGGTGGTTGCCAACGGGGAGATTTTGACAATGCAAGCAATCCTTCGCATCTTGAATTACACACGCACCCGTCAACAGTTTCGCCTCACATTCATGGCACTCGTTGCACTGCTTTTGCTGGGCGGCGGTTTCATGCGCTTACGCGGCGCGGCGGCGCAGAGTGACAATCCACAGGTAGGCCCAGGCGTGCCCAATGTCGGGTCGAATGCACCGCGCAGCGCCGCCAGCAGTTCCAAAGCGGGCAGCATTCTCTTCTTCCACAAATACACCAGCAGCACAGCGGCGGCGAGCAACGTCAACACGCTGTTCACGCTCACCAATACGCATCCGACCGCAGGCGTGGCCATTCGGTTGTCGTGGGTGCATGGGTGCACGCTGGATACGACCTTTATCACGCTGGCCGGGAATCAAACGCGCACGTTGTTGGCGAGCAATGAGAATCCGAATCAGACCGGCTATCTGATGGCAATGGCGGTGAGCGCGACGGGGTTGCCGATTCAGTTCAACTGGCTTATCGGCAGCGCCAGTTATCGCGACGCGCGCGGTTTTGAATCCAACTACAACGCGGTCGGCGTGGCCAAACGCACCAATGGCGGCGCGCGCACCGTGAGTGATGCCGTGGCCGAAGTCCTCTTCAACAACGTCGAATATGACCGCTTGCCCAAACAAATCGCGGTGGACAACCTGCAAAATCAGAACCCGCAGGGCACGGGCGGCGACGCGCCGGTCAAGACTGATGTGATGGTTTACAGTCCGCTCAGCAATTTGGCGAGCACCGCGTCGCAAAGCCTGAAATTGAACGCGGTACTGCTGGATCAGAGCGGGCGGCCTTATCCGCAAGTGCTAGACAGCGCCTGCGGCCTGAGTTCGGCCATCACCAGCGTGTGGACGGATCCGCCGTTTAATACCGTGGTGACACCAACGCGGCAGGGCTACGCCACGTTTGCGGCCAACACAGCGAGCAACCTGCCGGTGCCGGTGCTTGGATTGAGTTTGACCGAAAGTGTCAGCGGCGGGATGCACAGCGCGCGGCAGATGCAGGCGCTGAGTTGGGTAGATTCGTTTCGGATGACGGTGCCGATCATTCCGCCGACCGGTGCGCCCAATGATCCGGTGACCACCAATCAACCTGACGCGACGGGCAATGCGCAAGGCGCGAGCGAAGCGAAAGCGGGCAGCATTTTGCTCTTCTCGCGTTTCACGAGCGGCGTTTACGGCGCGACGCGGCTGTGCATCACGAATACACACCCAACGCAGCGCGCACGCGTGCGGCTGTTTTTCACCGGTTTGATTGAGCCGGTTTTGGTGAACGAGAACATCGTCATCTTGCAACCGAACCAGACGACCACGTTTGACGCCAATGATTTCGCCGCCAATCAAAAAGGCTGGGCGCTGGCGATGGCGATTGATGGGCGCGCCCAGCCGACGCAATTCAATAACTTGATCGGCAGTGCGCAGGTCAGCGAACAAACCGCCGGTTTGGCCACGGGCTATAACGCTCTGGCCATCGCTAAAAATTCAGCCGGAGCAGCGGCGCGCAACAGCGACGGCACAACGACGGATTTGATTTTCGACGATACCAACTACGACCGGCTGCCTGCGACGCTGGCGTTGAATGGGGTGCCGAACCAGACCGAGAACGCCACGATGTTCGGCTTCGCCCGTCCGCCGATCAGTTTTATGGAAACGCCGAATACGCGCGGCTCGTTGGGTGTGACGCTGTATGACGATTTTCTGGCCTCGTTCGGCGCGACGCTAGGTCAACTCGAAGTGCGCTTAGGGCAAGTGCGCGCCAATGCGCAAGCCCCGTTGCTCACCAATACGATTCAAAAAGGGCATCGCGGCTGGTTCAAGCTCAATTCTTCATCGCCGGTCTTTCCCTGGTTCAACAATCTGGCGACAACAAGGTTGTCGGTGGCTGGCAGCGCCTGGGCGGGCGGCGTGAATGGCGGCGCGAATCTGCATGTGCTGACGTTGGGCGACACCTATCTGCTGCGCACACCCGGCAACAATCCGAACAACCGTCCGCCCATCGCTGAGTTCGAACCGATTGAGGCGTTCATGGAAGCGCGTTTCCCAACCGGCGCCAACGTTCGTTTGGATGGCCGCGTATCAAGCGACCCGGATGGCCCGGACGATCCGCTCAGCTTCAAATGGTTCGATAACGAGCGGCAGATTTCGATTGCGAAGGTTTCGGATTATCGCTTCGGCCTCGGCACGCACATTTTGAAATTGAGTGTATTGGACGGCAACAACACGCCCAGCGAACCGAATGTCTACCTCCTTCAAGTCACTGACACGACGCCGCCGGTGATCAGCGGCATTCCTTCAAAACTTACCAAGACCGTTTCTTCGCCTGCCGGGTATGGTCTCGTTTATCCGTTGCCCGCTGCCTATGACTATGTGGATGGCAACGTAGCGGTGACGGCGTCAAAGCCGCCCGGCAGTCTGTTCCCCATCGGCAAAACCATCGTGACCTTTACCGCCCGCGATAATGCCGGGAATGCCTCGACCGCGCAATTGGAAGTCAATCTAATCAAGGGCACCGGCACCTTACCGACCCAAGGCGGCGTGCCCGGCGACATTTTGCCGACGCTGCCCAACCTCAACGATCAATACGTCGTCATCGGCAAGACCAAGACCATCACCTTGCAGGCCCAAGATGCTGACAATGATTCAGTGAGCTTCCAATTGCTGGGCGCGCCTGCGTATGTGCGCCTCGATGCGCCCGATCCGGTCAATCGCACGGCCAAGCTCATCATCGAACCGTTTCAAGGCGCGCAACCCGCCGCCAGCATGCGCATCATCGCCACCGACAGCAAAGGCGGCAAATTTACGACGCTGCCCTTCCGCGTGCAACTCAGCGACACCGAAACCGATGAGAATGGCACAGGCCTAGGGCCAACCGGCCCGCCTGATCCGGGCACGGGTGTAGGCCCCGGCGGCCCCGGCGGCAACCCCACCAACAAACCACCCATCGCCAAGATGGCCCCGCTGGCGCCCACGGCACAGGCCACCGCCAAACAGGGCGCAATTGTGAAGTTGGATGGCTCACCTTCCAGTGATCCCGATTTGGATGTGCTGTCTTATGTCTGGAAAGATCAGGGCGTGATGATTGCGGAAGGCGCGCTCGTGGACGTTACGCTCGTTGTCGGCTTTCATTCGATTACGCTGACCGTCAGCGATCCGAAAGGCGCGACGAGCAGCACCGACCCGGTACAGGTCCAGGTGCTGCCGCGTCCGCTGACCATCGCCAGCGCCTCACCAGCCAAGATTCCGATCTTCAATCAAGCGATCTTGACGATTACCGGCACTGGCTTTTTCAGTGATCCTGATCCGGCTAAGTCTACGAAAGTACGCTTTGATTGCAGTTCGTTCTGTCAGGGCGGGTCGCAAATTCAAGTCACGATTCTGAGCATCGAAGAGGATACGATCCGCGTGAATGTGAAGACCACGCAGAACACGCCCTTTGGCAACCGCGATTGTGTGGTGATCAATCCCAACGGCGTGAGCGCCGAATTGGGGCGCAGCAATGTTGTTTCGCGTTAGCGCATACCGCCCGCGGCCCAGCAACTCAGGCCCCGATACTTGATTGTGTCCGTGGTCTGAACTGCTGGCTGGGGTGTCAGCACGCGCCTGTTTACATACCTATCGCTACGTGTATAATCCGCGCCGCAGCACACGGGCGTATTGAGTGCTGCGGCCCCTGTTCTTCCCGCCTGAACCTCATCCCCAAGCGGCCTACAGGGACTTAACAGCAATAAAAATACAACGCAGATTGAGATGCGGAACAGTAGACTCCCGCGCATCCTCCATCCACCATTAAAAAAATCTCCAGCACAATGCATGCTGAATCAACCCGATAGCCCCGAATAACATCTTTAGCATTGTCTACCGAACTGCATTTCCCCGGTATTGAGCACCAGGGCATTCGCTAGCTCAAATACCTATCCTCCCAATGCTAAGGTCAATGCTAAGGGCCCTGCTGAGATCAAGTCTAAAGTTGTAACTCCGAACGCACTGCGTTGGTGCAGTGTTTTGAGAATCGTAATGCTGCCTCGACACGAGGTTTCCTATATGGTGAACAAGGACGGGCAAGGTGTATCTGCCCGACGTGTTTGCCGCTCCATTCTTTTTTGTGAAGACCATTAAACCTGAATTGCTCAACCAGACGCCCGATCATGCGCCCGTCGTTTGGCGCATCGAACCATCGCGCGGCTGGGTTTCGCTCAAACTGAATGAACTCTGGGAATACCGCGAACTGCTCTATTTCCTGACCTGGCGCGACATCAAAGTGCGTTACAAACAGACGGCGCTTGGCGTCGCCTGGGCCATCATTCAACCGCTCTTTACGATGCTGGTCTTCACGCTCTTTTTCGGGCGGCTGGCAAAAATCCCCTCGGATGGCATTCCCTATTCCATCTTTAACTTTGCCGCGCTGGTGCCGTGGACGTTCTTTGCGAATGGCCTGACGCAATCGGCCAACAGTTTGGTCGGCAGTTCCAACCTGCTGACCAAGGTTTATTTCCCGCGTCTGTGCATTCCGCTGGCCACGGTGTTGTCGGGCGTGGTGGATTTCGCGCTGGCCTTTGCGCTGTTATTGGTGTTGATGTTTATCAAAGGCATCAACCCGACGCTCAACGTCATTTGGCTGCCGTTCTTTTTGCTGCTGGCGCTGATCACGTCGCTGGGCGTGGGTTTGTGGCTGGCCGCGTTGAATGTGCAATACCGCGATGTGCGATACGTCGTGCCCTTCCTCACGCAATTCTGGATGCTCGCCACGCCGGTGGCCTATCCCAGCAGTTTGATGAAAGAGCCGTGGCGCACTGTTTATGGCATCAACCCGATGGTCGGCGTCGTCGAAGGCTTTCGCTGGGCGTTGCTCGGCACGAAGACCGCGCCCGGTTTGATGCTCTGGGTTTCGGTGCTGGCCTCCCTCGTGCTGTTGATCTCCGGCGCCTTCTATTTTCGGCGGATGGAAAAAACATTTGCCGACGTGGTGTGATCTCCCACGCTGCCACACGCCGGGGTGCGGCAAGCAGTAACTCGCCAATCCAATTTATGAAACGCTTATCGCTCGCCATCCCAACCGAATTGAAACCACCCATCGTCGAGAAAATTGTCGAGACCGCCGACGCGCCCGTGCTGCCTTATTTGCAACGCAAACTGCGCGGCTTTGCGCGCCGCCGCCGCTGGTTGGAATCCCTGCGCGTGCTGAGCACCATCTATTGGTTAGGCCCTTGGCGTCACTGGGCCATTCGTTATTATCAATGGCGCAATCAAAATCAGCCCCTGCTCTCAAATGCGACGACGTTCTTCACCGGGCTGGATGCCGCGCAGACGGTCGCGCAACTCGAAACCAACGGCTTTGCCTTGGGCTTGCAACTGCCTGAGGCGGAAGTGGCAGCGCTGCTGGCGTATTGCGCGCAGCATCAGGCCAAGGAATATCACAACCATGATTTGAATTGTCCGGCGCTCCGCAACATCGTGCGCGACCCCGCGTTGCTGGAGGTTGCGCGTACCTACCTGGGCGCTGAACCGCTGTTGTACAGCACGCAACTATATTGGACGCATCCGCCCGCGATTGAGACTGAAAAGCGCCGCGTCCAAAAGCGCAAGGCCCGCTTCCATTACGATCTGGGCGATTTCAAGGCGCTCGTCATCTTTTTTTATCTGACCGATGTCGGCCCCGATTGCGGCCCGCACATCACCATTCAAGGCACACACCAGCGCAAGTCGTGGCGGCAAATGCTGTCGCGGTACTTAACCGACCAGGAAGCGCAAGCCTTGTATGGCGACCGCATCAAAACGATCACGGGGCCGCACGGCAGTGGCTTCTTTGCCGACATCGCCTGTTACCACAAACATTCGTATGGCGCGCGCGAACGCTTGATGATGTCGGTCACTTACGTCTTGCAACGCCAGCCCGAACGCCGTGTGCCCAAGACCTTCTAACCACGTATGCTCGACCTGACCCAATGGTTTGAAACGCCCGCGCGCCGCTGTTTGCTGATCGGCGAAATTGCGCAAACGCACGATGGCAGCCTGGGCACGGCGCACGCTTACATTGACGCCGTGGCGCGGGCGGGCGCGGATGCCATCAAATTTCAAACCCACATCGCCGCCGCCGAAAGCACGCCCGGCGAACCCTGGCGCGTGAAATTCAGCCGGCAGGATGCGACACGCTATGAATACTGGCAGCGCATGGAATTCACCGAGGAGCAATGGCGCGGGCTGGCTGAACACGCGGCTGAGCGCGGCCTGCTGTTTCTCTCTTCGGCCTTTTCCCTGGCCGCCGTTGAATTGCTGGAAGGCCTGGGGCTGCCCGCCTGGAAAGTCGGCGCGGGGGAAATCACCAATCTGCCCATGCTCGAAATGATGGCGCGCACCGGCAAACCCGTGCTGCTCTCCAGCGGCATGTCGAATTGGGCCGAGCTGGACGCGGCGGTCGCCTGCGTGCGCGCGCAGAATGCGCCCGTGGCCGTCTTTCAATGCACGACCGCCTATCCCTGCCCGCCCGAAAAGCTGGGCTTGAACGTGCTCGCCGAATTGCGTGAACGCTATGCCTGTCCGGTGGGACTCTCCGATCATTCCGGTACGATTTACGCGGGCTTGGCCGCCGCCACGCTCGGCGCGCAACTCATTGAAGTGCACGTCGCGTTCTCGCGCGAATGTTTTGGGCCGGATGTGCCCGCCTCGGTCACCACGGCGGAATTGAAACAACTGGCGGACGGCTTGCGCTTCATCGAACACGCCTTGACGCATCCCGTCAACAAAGAGGCAATGGCCGCAGAGTTGAGTGAATTGAAACGCACCTTCGGCAAAAGCCTGGTCACGGCGCGCGCGCTGGCCGCCGGGCAGCGCGTGACGGCTGCTGATCTGGTTTGCAAAAAACCGGGCACGGGCATTTCACCGGCCCGCTTCCATGAATTCGTCAATCGCACGCTCAACCGCGCGCTCGACGCCAATGCACTGCTTTCAGAAAATGACTTCGACTAAACGCAAAGTCTGTGTCGTGCTGGTAGATCGCGCCAATTACGGGCGGCTGAAACCCGTGATGCAGGCGCTCGCCGCTCATCCTGACCTGGAATTGCAAATCGTCGCCGCCGGCACGATGGTGCTCGAACGCTTCGATCAGCCCGTCAAGGTAGTCCGCAAAGACGGCTTCCGCATTGACGGCGAAATCTACATCGAACTCGAAGGCTCGACACCCGCCACGATGGCAAAATCGGTCGGCTTCGGCGTGGTCGAATTCGCCAGTGAATTTCAGCGCCTCAAACCGGATGTCGTGCTGCTCATCGGCGACCGCTATGAAGCACTGGCCGCCGCGATTGCCGCCGCTTATATGAACATTTGCATCGCCCACATTCAGGGCGGCGAAGTTTCGGGTTCGATTGATGAGAGCGCGCGCCACGCCATCAGCAAGTTCGCGCATTTCCATTTCCCCAGCACGCAGCGTTCGGCGGAATACCTGGTGCGGATGGGCGAAAATCCCGCCAATATTCTGGCTGTCGGATGTCCTTCCAGCGACATCGCGCGGCAGTTGGATCGCACGCTACAGCGCGACATCCTGCATCGCGGTGGCGGCGGCGCGCAGATTGACGTCACGCAACCCTTCCTACTGATTCTCTTTCATCCGACCACGACCGAATACGGCGACGAACGCCAGCAGATGGAAGCCCTGTTGGCCGCGCTGCATGAATTGCAAATGCAAACCGTGCTGCTCTGGCCGAACATTGACGCGGGCGCCGATCACATCAGCAAAGCCATTCGCAGTTACCGCCTCAATCAACAACCGACCTGGTTGCGCACGCTGACCAATTTGACGCCGGATGATTATTTGAAGGTGCTGGCCAACACCGCCTGCGCCATCGGCAATTCGAGCAGCTTTGTGCGCGACGCCAGTTATTTCGGCACGCCGGTCGTGCTGGTCGGCAAGCGGCAGGAAGGGCGCGAAACGGATGTGCACGTCGTGCCCAGCGTGCCGCAAGCCGACGCCGTGCTGAACGCCGTGCGCCAGCAACTGGCGCACAGCCGTTATGCGCCCAGCACGTTGTATGGCGACGGCCACGTCGCCGGGCGCATCGCGCAAGCCCTGGGCGCATTGCATCCTTACGTGCAAAAACGGCTGCACTATATTTATGAATCAGCCGGTGGGCCGACGGGCGGAAAGGAACAGGCAGCGCGGTGAGTCATTTAGAAATGCGAGTACTAGGTTTAATTCCGGCGCGCGGCGGCTCGAAAGGCGTGCCGCGCAAAAACATCAAGCTGCTCAATGGCCAGCCGCTGCTGGCCTACACCAGCGCCGCCGCCCTGGCCGCCCGGCGTTTAACGCGCGTGATCTTGAGCACCGATGACCCTGAAATCGCCGAGGTCGGACGCGCCTGCGGCTTGGATGTGCCGTTTATGCGCCCGGCGGAATTGGCGCAGGATCACACGCCGACTTTGCCAGTCGTGCAACACGCGCTGCGCTGGTTGGAAGAACGCGGCGAACATTATGACGCGGTTTGTTTGCTGCAACCCACCAGCCCGTTGCGCCGCGCCAGCGACATTGATGCCTGCATCGAGTTATTAGCGGAGCGGCGGGCCGATGCCGTCGTGACGATCCTGCCGGTGCCGTTGGAATACAATCCGCACTGGGTTTATTTTCAGGACAACGAAGGCGCATTGCATCTGAGCACGGGTGAAACCATCCCCATTCCGCGCCGCCAGGATTTGCCCCCCGCGTTTCATCGCGAAGGTTCGATTTATGTGACCCGGCGCTCCGTAATCATGGAGCAGGACAGTTTTTACGGAAAATACCTCCTAGGTTATCCCGTTGACCCACAGTTTTGCGTCAATATTGACGATCAGAAAGATTGGGCCAGGGCGGAAGCCTTATGCCGCCTGGCCTCGGATTTTAAGTAAGTGGCAAAAAATCCTTGCTGTAAATAATTCGGGGCTGGAAAGGGAACAAACGTTCAGAGTTCACGCTTCAGCGTGTCTGCGGGCCGCCACGCACACGCTGAAGCGTGAACTCTGAACTGTCGTCACCGAAAAATTTACAACAAGAAAAACTCTTGATAACCACGAAGTAACGATGAGCAAGAAGATGAGCAAGAAGGAAGCATGAAAACCCTTGTCAACCTTGACGTTTCTTCGCTGTCCTTCGTGCTCTTCGTTTCTTCGTGGTGAGAAGTTTTTATCAAAGAAGTTTTTGCGCCTTATTGAATCGCCGATCAGGATGCAACTTGACCATCTACCCCATGTTGAATTGTTTATTGAATTGTTTTTTCCCTGGAAAGGCTGAATTTGGCAAGGTGTGAGAAAAAACGATTCGCTGTTATAAGGAGAACTAGCCATGCCAATCGCGTGCCCACAGGTACAACTGGTGCAACAACCTGATTATTCCATTTTGATTGCTGAATCTTCCGGTTTCCCGGCGGCGGCCCGGGAGAAGCTGCGCGGCATTGCGCAGCTGCGGTTTGCCGAACTCGGACGGGCCGAGTTGTTGCGCGCGTTGCGCTCGGCGGATGTGTTATGGGTGCGCTTGCGCAACCATATTGACGCCGAAGTCATGGCGGCCGCGCCGCAACTCAAACTAATTGCTACGCCGACCACCGGCCTCACACACATTGATCTGGCCGAAGCCGAACGGCGCGGCATCCGCGTGCTGTCGCTTTACGGCGAAACGGATTTTCTCAAAGAAGTGCGCGCCACCGCCGAGCACACCATCGGCTTGATGCTTGCGCTCTTGCGCCACACCACGGCGGCCTATGAGCAGGTGCGCCAGGGCGAATGGAACCGTGACCGCTATCGCGGCAGTGAACTCTATGGCAAAACTGCCGGCGTCATCGGTTACGGGCGGCTGGGCCGCATCGTCGCGCGTTACTTGCGTGCTTTTGAAATGCGCGTACTGGCTTGCGATCCCAATGTTGATCCCGCCACCGTCGAAGACGGCGTTGAAATGACGAGCCTGCGCGAAGTGCTGCGGCAATCCGATCTGGTCAGTGTGCACGTCAATCTTTGCGAACAGACGCAGGGCTTTTTCGGCGCGATGGAATTTGGGGCCATGAAGCCCGGCGCCTGTTTTATCAACACCTCGCGCGGCGAATTGCTCGACGAACAGGCGTTGTTGCAAGCCTTGAATGCCGGGCGCGTGCGCGGCGCGGCGCTCGACGTGCTTAGCCACGAAGACGCGACCGGCATGGAACATCATCCGTTGATTCGCTACGCGCAAACGCATCACAACCTGTTGATCACGCCGCACCTCGGCGGCTGCACCAACGAATCCATGGAAAAAACCGAAATCTTCCTCGCGGAGAAACTCGCGCAAACGCTCGC
This sequence comes from Acidobacteriota bacterium, assembly GCA_016196035.1. Taxonomy (NCBI): domain Bacteria; kingdom Pseudomonadati; phylum Acidobacteriota; species Acidobacteriota bacterium. The sequence goes on from JACPYM010000069.1 coordinate 83,134, forward strand.
CGACTGGAAAGCCACCTCATGTGCGGAATAGCCGGTATCTTCGGCAACGGTTGGGCGCCGTCCCAACTCGAAGCCATGATTCACAGCCAACAACATCGCGGCCCCGATGCCAGCGGCAGCTTTTTGTCCGCCTCCGGGCGGGCGGGGCTGGGCCACAACCGGCTGAGCATCATTGACCTCTCTGCTGCGGGCCGCCAACCCATGAGCAATCACGATGGATCGGTCTGGATCGCCTTCAACGGCGAGATTTATAACTACCTCGAATTGCGCGCCGAATTGCGCGACTACCCGTATCGTAGCCAGAGCGACACCGAGGTCATCCTGGCCGCCTACGAAAAATGGGGCGAGGCATGTCTGGAGCGCTTCATCGGGATGTTTGCCTTGTTGATTTGGGATGAACGGCGGCAACGCCTGTTTGCCGCGCGCGACCGCTTTGGCGTCAAGCCGCTTTATTACACGCAACGCCCCGACGGCCCGTTACTGCTCGCCAGTGAAATCAAAGCCCTGCACAAAGCAGGCGTGCGCGCCACGCCGAATGAAGCGGCCTGGGCGACCTATTTGGCCTATGGGCTTTACGAGCACTCGGCCCAAACCTTTTGGCAGGACATTGCGGCGCTGCCGCCCGGTCATACGCTGACCTGGCAAGACGGCCAGGTGCGGGTGTCGCGTTGGTATGATTTGGCCGCGCGCGTCGGCCCGGAATTCGACCCGCGCCCGGTCGCGCAAGTGCAGGAGGAATATTTCGCCTTGCTGCGTGACAGCGTGCAGTTGCGCTTTCGGTCGGATGTGCCGGTCGGCATCAATTTGAGTGGTGGGCTTGATTCTTCGACCTTGCTGGGCATGGTGCACGCCGTGCAGGGCGAGGCCAGCAGCGTGCGGGCGTTCACCTTCAACTGCGGCGATCCGCGCTATGACGAATTGCCCTGGGTCGAACAAATGCTGGCGCGCACGCAACATCCGCTGACCGTTTGCACCACGCTGCCCGCTGAAGTGCCGGATTTGGCCGCCGCTGTGCAGGCCGCGCAGGATGAACCCTTCGGCGGCTTACCGACGCTGGCTTATGCCAAACTTTTCGCCGAAGCGCGCGCCCAGGGCGTAATCGTGTTGCTGGACGGGCAAGGCATGGACGAGCAATGGGCCGGTTATGATTATTATCGCGCGGCCTTCAACGGCGGCGTGGCGGCCACGGTGCAAGGCACGCAAAGCAGCCCCGTGCGTCCGGCTTGTTTGCTGCCGGAGTTTCGCGCGCGCGCCCAGGCATTCACGCCGCCGCAACCCTTCCCCGACAAATTGCGCAACCTGCAATACCGCGATGCCTGTTTCACCAAAATCCCGCGCGGCTTGCGCTTCAATGATCGCAACTCCATGCGCGTTTCGACCGAGTTGCGCGAACCTTTTCTGGATCATCGCCTGGTTGAATTGGCCTTGCGCCAGCCGCTGGAACGCAAGATCAACGCAGGCACGCACAAGTGGTTGCTGCGCCGTCTGACGCGCGAAATGTTGCCGCACGCAGTGGTCGAAGCGCCCAAGCGCCCCGTGCAAACACCGCAACGCGAATGGTTGCGCGGCCCCTTGCGTGACTGGGCCAACGATTGCATCACGACCGCCACGCACGCTTTCGGCGGCGCCTGGCTGGATCGCCAGGCCATCAATCAGGCGTGGGAAGAGTATTGCGAGCGCGGCGACGACAACAGTTTTTACGTCTGGCAATGGCTCAACCTGGGGCTGCTGAGCCAGCGCTCGGTGCAAGCTGTCGGCAGCAGCGTTTAGATCGGATTTCAATACTGGCTAGGGCACGCGGCGCAGGGACGGTACCGCGCGCGTGAGCAAGCGGAGCCTATGCCGTTGCGTCAGTCCGCCGTATTTGATGCGCTGCTTGCTCACGCGCGCGGTACCGTCCCTGCACCATCGGCTCCGTAATCGCAAAAACAATTCAACCTCCGGTGAGGAGCTATTTCATGAATCGCAGGCAGGTCTATCAAGCGCACGAGCAATACATCAAAGCCGAGGGCTTGGATCAGTTCATCAACTTTGCAGAGAACGCCGACTTTCAGGAATCCGCGTTTGACAATGTGAGCGGCAAGCTGCGCATTCCGTTGCCGCCCGAACCGGATGATCTGGTGTACCTGCATCAAACCGTGCGCCGCCGCAAGAGCTTCACTGTGCTCGAATTCGGCTTGGGCTATTCCACCGTCGTGTTGGCCGATGCCTTGCGCAAGAACCAGGCGGATTGGGAACGACTGGCCGAAAAGCCCGACATCAGAAACCGTTTCATGTTTCAACTCTTCTCGGTGGATGCATCTGAAAGCTGGATCGAAAACATTCAGCAGCGCTTGCCGCACGAGTTGGTTGAGCGCGTGCACATCCAACACAGCACGGTCGAGATCGGCACCTTCAACGGCCAGCTTTGCCATTACTATCAAAACATTCCCGACGTGGTGGCCGACTTCATCTATCTGGACGGCCCGTCACCCAAGGATGTCAAAGGCACGCTCAATGGCCTGAGTTTTCAATGCGACGAACGCACCGTGATGTCGGGCGATTTGTTGCTGATGGAGCCGACGCTGCTGCCCGGCACGCTCATCCTGGTGGATGGCCGCACCAACAATGCGCGTTTTCTGGCGCGCAACTTCCAACGCGAATATCTGATCCACTGGGATCGGGACAGGGATTGCACGACCTTTGAACTGAACGAAGAGCGGCTGGGAAAATACAATGTGCTCGGCTCGGATTTCATGTGATCGCCGGGCCAACAAAGCATTCGGGGTAGTGGCTCAAAGGGGAGAGGCCTGGCCGCAGATGAACGCTGAAAACGCGAATCAAACCTGTCAGCCATTCAATTGATCTGCGTAGGCCTGTGTTGATCTGCGGCTTGGCTCTCCCCATTGTCCCACTACCGCATTCAGTAGTTTCGGAGTTTTACTTTGATCATTGCGGAAAAGCTTTCCAAACGGTACCGCCTCGGCGGCAAACAACAACGGTACAAAACGCTGCGCGACCAGATTGTCGAACAAACGCGCGCCTCCGTGCAAAAGGTCGGCGCGCTCTTCAGCGGGCGCTCGAAGGCAGCCAGCGCAGAGGCGAACACCTTTTGGGCGCTCAAAGACGTCTCGTTTGAAATCAAACCCGGCGAAGTCGTCGGCATCGTGGGCCGCAATGGCGCGGGCAAAACGACCTTGTTGAAACTGCTCTCGCGCATCACCGAACCGACCAGCGGCTGCGCCACGATTCAGGGCCGCATCGGTTCCCTGCTCGAAGTCGGCACCGGCTTTCACAATGAGCTTTCGGGCCGCGAGAATATCTATCTGAACGGCACGATCCTGGGCATGAAACGGGCCGAGATCAATCGCAAGCTCGACGAGATCATCGCTTTTGCCGAAGTGGAAAAATTCATTGATACGCCGGTCAAACATTACTCCAGCGGCATGTACATGCGCTTGGCCTTTTCGGTCGCGGCGCACTTGGAGCCGGAGATTCTGTTGATTGATGAAGTGCTGGCGGTCGGCGACAGCGTCTTTCAGAAAAAGTGTTTGGGCAAGATGGAAGACATCGGCAAGGCCGGGCGCACGGTGCTCTTTGTCAGCCACAATCTGGCGGCGGTGCGTTCGCTCTGCAACAAAGGGCTGCTGCTGAAAGAAGGCCAACTGGTCGAGGCGGGCGACATCGGGCGCATCATCGAGTCGTATTACAAATCGGTCAGCCAGGATGCCGAAACCCAAACCGACACCAGCGCGACGCATTCGCGCTTCGGGCCAGTGACGTTGAACGAATCGCTCAAACCGACTCTGCTGCAAGCGGAAGGCTTCGAGGTTTCGACCACGTTGAATATCACCAGCGAAATCGGCGGCTTCACGCTGCACTGCATCCTGGAAGACATGCACGGCGATCAGGTCTTCCACGTGCGGCAGGAAAGCCCGCAACTCAGCACGCGCAAGCTGACGGCGGGCAAGTACAACATCGAACTGCGCATCCCGCCGCTCTGGCTCAATCCCGGTTTGTATTCGCTATATTTCAAAGTGCTGTACTGGGGCGATTTCGCTTCGTCGCGGCACGTGTCTGATCGGCTGTTGATTGATGTCAACGGCGAAAGCAGCGCCACCAATGCGCTGTTGCACCCGCAATCCGACTGGGCGTTCTATCCCTCACCAGAACGCACGCGCCAGCCCAACGTTCTGGCAGCCCAATAATGTCACTTTCCCTCAACAGCGAATCGGCTGTTAGGCCGATTCCAACTACCACGTTACAACAGCCTCGTTCGTTGTTGTTTTTTTATGCGACACACGCGATTTCGACGGATGCGCCGACCTCTGTCGCGCGCTCGCTGGGGCTGACCATCGAATGGCTCAACGAACATTATCCCGCTTGGCAAATCGAAGCCATTTGTCCGCCCGGCGGCAAGGCGGGCAAAGCGCGCTTTATCAACGCCGATTTAGATGCCGGCGATCAGCGCTGGCTTCGCTTCCGTCGCCTCTTGAATTGGGTGCATCGCGAAACGCGCTGGGCGCCCAAGGCGGTCAAGCTCGCGGCGCAAGCGCAGCTCAAACCCGATCTGACGATTTGCGTTTCATCGTATGTCGCGCGGCAGGTGCGGCAACACTTCCCACAAACCAAACTCATTTATTGGGTGCGCAATCTGCCCGCGCCCAGTCAGGAACAAACGGTGTTTGCGGCGCTCAAAATCGTGGACGCCGTCGTCGTACCCAGCCGCGCGATTTACCAGGCGATGTGGCAGCTTTACAGCCGGGATGCGTTTCCCGCGCCCGTCTGGATCATTCCCAATCGGCTGGATCAACGCCGCTTCCACCCGGCGGAGGCGAACACGCGCCAACAGCAGCGCGCCAAACTGGGCCTGGCCGAAACGGATATTGCCATCGTGCACGTCGGCGGCACAGCGGTGCATAAAGGCCGCCACATTGTCGAGCAGGCGCTCAGGCTTTGCCGCGACCTCGGTCGTCGTGTCGTGTTGTTTTCGGCGGGCGGCAAGCAGCAACCGGCGCGTGCCTTGGGCGCCAATCTTGAATTGGTCGAACTGGGCATGCTCACGCCGGATGCGCTGGCCGATCTTTATCACGCCTGCGATTTGGGCGTCGTGCCGAGCCTGTGTTGGGAAAGTTTTTCGCTCGCCACGACTGAAATGATGAGCGCGGGCCTGTGCGTCATCGCGTCGAACACCGGCGGCATTCCTGAAAATTTGCAAGACCAGCAAAACGGCTGGCTCATTCAAAATCCGAACGAGTTGCGCGAATGGGCGCACGCGCTCGAACAAACCATCACCAATACCGAATTGCGCCAACGGCTGGCTAGCGACGCCAAACAAACGGCGGCGGCGCGATTCGGCCCGGGCAGCACCGAAGTGGATGCGCACTGGCATCAACTGTTGCAACATCTGCTTGCCCCTTAGAGCGGTTTGCAAATGAATGTATAGGAAAAAGCGTGCTGCGGGACGGTACCGCGCGCGTCAGCAAGCGGTGCATCAACGTTGGCGGGATGAGCTACAGATCAAGTCTCCGCTTGCTGACGCGCGCGGTACCGTCCCGTACACCGATCTGCAATCCGATCTAAGCTCTGATACCCATCAACAATCCTCTCTATGAAAACACTGTTACTCGTTCCCGATAGCGTCGGCATTCGCAACTTCCTGTGCAGCCGCTTCCCGCATTATTTGATCGAAGAGGGCGAGGTACACGTCTGGCACGCGCTGCCGCCCGCGAGCGTAGCGTTCTTTCAGCAACGTTTCGGCGACAAGCTGCAATGGCAGGCGTTGCCTGATTATCCTGAGACGCTGATTGAACGCATCTTTCGCCAAGCCAAAGTCTACGCCCAACTGCACGGGCAAAATGATTTCACGCTGCAACTGGCGTTGCGCAATCTGCAAATGCTGCGCTCGATCAAAGCCCGCTGGATCGGACAGGTCGCGCAACGGCTGGGCAGTTTTGTCCCCGGCACGGCGGGGGCGCTCAAATTGGATCGGCTGCACAAACGCGCGGCTTTGTGGAATCGGGGCGCGCGCGCCTTTGAAAATTATCTGCGCGAACTGCGGCCCGACATCGTCTTTTGCACCCAGCAGCGCGCACACAAAGCGGTGCCCGCGTTCTTGAGCGCGCAAAAGCTGGGCATTCCGACCGCGACGTTTATTTACTCCTGGGACAATCTGCCGAAAGGCCGGATGGCCGTGCATTCGGATTACTTTCTCGTGTGGAGCGATTACATGAAAAACGAGATGCAGGAGTATTACCCCGACATCACGCCGGAGCGCGTCATCGTCACCGGCACGCCGCAATTTGAAGGCTATTTCAATCAGGACTGGATCAAACCGCGCGAGGTCTTTTTGCGCGCGTTGGGCGTAGACCCGGCGCGACCCGCGATCTGTTTTTCCGGCGACGATGTGCTGACCTCGCCGCACGATCCGGTCTTTCTGGCCGATCTCGCCCAAGCCTTGCGCACATTGCCCGAAGCCGGGCGGCCCCAAATCGTCTTTCGCCGTTCGCCGGTGGATTGGACGCCGCGCTATGACGACACCTTCAAACGTTTCCCTGAAATCATCGTCTCTGATCCGGTTTGGTCAACCAGCGACAGCGGCGGCGATTGGACGCAGTTCACGCCGACCGAAGACGACATGATCCTGCTCAGCAATCTGGCGCATCACATGGATTTGGTCATCAACTTAGGCTCGACGATGGCGATGGATTTTGCCATCACAGGCAAGCCGGCCATCTTCATCGCCTACAATCCGCCCAATAAAAATCCGTACTGGAACGTCGAAGATATTTACCGCATGCCGCATTTCAAACCCGTGCATGCGCTGCAACCGGTTTACTGGGCCAAGTCGCCGTATGAACTGGCGGGCCTGGTGCAGCGGGCCTTGGCCTTTCCGCAGGAGAAAGAAGCCGAGCGGCAGGCCTGGCTCAAATCGCACGCCGCACAACCTTTCAGCGAAGCGAGTTGGCGTTGCAGCACGGCGCTCAAACAAATCGCTCAACGCAGCAGCGCCGTTAGGTTTGAACCCAAGGGTTATCACGTTGAGACTTCCGCAATAGTTTAAGTCCTGGTGGCAACGATGAAATTACTGATCACCGCGAAGTGGCTGAGCTTGGATAAAACATCCGAAGCGATTTGTACGTCGAAGGTCATCAAAGCGCTCGACGCCGCCGGGCACGAAATTCTTTGTTTGACCTCAGACCCGGCCTTTGTTGCGCGCACGGACTGGTTCACGCTGCCCTGGCTGGGCGCAGCCCGCGTCTTACACATCAGGCGGTGCGGACAATCACCGCCCGCGTTAAAGTTGGACAAACTACGCCAGGCTATCGCCGCCAGAGGCGCCCTCGGCGCGCAACTCGCCCGGAAGCTGGATACGGCGCTAGCCTATGCGACCGGCTATCGCACGAGCGTGTGGCAGGAAGTCAGCGCATGGCGGCATGCCATTCAAACAGTAGCGCACGCCGAACAACCAGACTGCTTATACATTCGCGGGGCCGGGGTCGAGCTGGAACCGCATCTGGCGATGCTGGACAGGCCCGTTCCGCAACCTTGGGTGGCGCACTATCACGACCCGTTTCCGATGAGTCGGTTCCCCGAACCTTATCGTTATGAAGTTCCGCTGCTGGCGCGCCGGCAGGAAGCATTACATCGGAACATTCTACGGCAAGCCGATGCGCTTACGTTTCCCAGCCAACGGCTGTTGGAATGGGTGTTGCCAACTGAACTGGCCGCAACGCGCGCCAAGGCCGTTGTGATTCCGCATCTGGGGATGGATTTGCCCGGGGATGAAGCTGCAAACGCGCTTCCCACAGAACTCCAATTGGACGGTTCACAGTTCAACCTTGTCCATGCGGGCACGCTGTTAGGCCCGCGCCTGCCGTGGGCGTTGATTGATGGCTTTCTCGAATTTCTCAAAGCGGCTCCGGCCAGACAGGCCCAGGCCAGGCTGTGGCTGATCGGCAAAGCAAACAGCGCCCATCTGAAAGACCCGCGCTGGCAAGCGGCAGCCCAGCACCCCAATATCAAGCTCACTAACCAAAGAATCTTGTATGGCCAATCCATTACCCTCTTACGCGCTGCCACCGCGACGGTCGTGTTGGAAGCCGAGGCCCAGGAAAGTCCGTTCTTTCCGGCCAAATTGGCAGATTATCTTTGGCATCAAAAACCGATTCTGGCGCTCTCGCCCAAACCTTCTGTTACCGCCGACATACTGGGGCGCGACTATCCGCTCATCGTCACACCGGGTGATGCGCGCGGCGTGCAGCAAGCGTTGAATGCTCTCTGGGAAGCCTGGGAAAGCGCCACATTAAACCGCTTTGTGCTGGGCGCTGAGACGCTCAACGCAATCCACGCTGACACGGTCGTGGCCGAATTAACTCGTCTTTTCACCGCCCTGACAACCGGTCAATCCGTCGCTGAGCAAAAGCCCGCAACCGTCAATGCACATCTGCTTCCTTTGCAATGAGTATCCGCCCGGCAAGCACGGCGGCATCGGCAGCTTCACGCAAACGCTGGCGCGCGCGTTGGTAGCGCGCGGGCATCAAGTCACCGTCATCGGCTTTTACCCGCCCGACCGGCAGGGCGAAGAGAATGACCAAGGCGTGCGCGTGCTGCGTCTGGCGCACGCCGCCTTGCCCGGCAGCGGTTTTCTCGCCAACGGCTTAAAGTTGCGCCAGACGCTGAACCAACTGCACCGCGCACAGCCGCTTGATATTCTCGAAGGCCCGGAAAACGGCTTGGCGCTCGTGCCCGCGCAATTCCCCGCCACCAAGATTATTCGCATGAATGGCGGTCATCGTTTTTTTGCCAAGACGCTGGGCAATCCGACTAGCCCATGGCGCAGTTGGTTGGAGAGGCGTTCCTTCGCGCACGCCGATCAACTTTGCGCCGTCAGCAAGTATGTCGCCGAAACGACGCGCCAGTTGCTGCAACTCAAGGGGCAGCCCATCGAGATACTGCCCAACCCGGTTGACGTAGAAATGTTTCAACCGCGCCCGAACTTGGCCGAAGTGCCGGGCCTCATTCTTTTCGCGGGCACCGTCTGTGAGAAGAAAGGCATTCGCCAGTTAGTGCAAGCCATGCCGCGCATCGTGGCGGCTGTCCCGCAGGCCCGACTTTGGATTGCCGGGCGCGATTGGCACGACCCGCAGACCGGCGCTTCTTACATTGAAATGCTGCGCCAGCTTATTCCGCCAGAATTGACCGAGCGCATCGTATTCAAAGGGCCGATTGAACACGCGCTGTTGCCGGAATTGCTGGCCCAGGTTGCCGTCTGCGTCTATCCGTCGCATATGGAAGCGCTGCCGCTCGCGTGGCTGGAAGGCTTGGCAATGGGCAAGGCTGTGGTTGCCAGCAACACCGGCCCCGGCGCGGAAGTCATCGAAGACCGCGTCTCAGGGCTGCTGTGCAATCCGCACGAACCGGCCTCCATTGCCGCCGCTGTGATTGAGGCGCTGAAGGATGCGGGCTTGCGCCAGCGGCTAGGCGAACAAGCGCGTCGGCGCGCGGTCAAGCACTTCTCGATAGATAAGCTGGTCGCGCAAAACGAAGCGTACTATCTGCGCTGGGCGCAAAACGGCGCGACGCATTCATGAACTGGCTCTCCAATTATCAACAAGACCTTGCTCGTTATACGGAATACGCAGGCGGCGGCGCTTTGCTTCAGTTGCTGGCGCAACAGGGGCTGTGGGCGTTGTTGCAATACCGGCTGGCGGCGGCTGTTTATCAATCCGGGCTGCCGCGCCTGCTCAAACGCCCGTTGCTGGCGTCAATGACCATCTGGCAAAAGTTGATTGAGATTTTCACCGGCATCAGTTTGCCTTATACCGCCGTCATCGGCCCCGGTCTTTACATCGGGCATTTCGGCCACATCATTTTGAATGGCAACGCCGTGCTCGGCGCGCAATGCAATCTCTCGCAGGGCGTCACCATCGGCGTATCAGGCCGGGGCGTGCAACGCGGCGTCCCGCGCATCGGCGCGCGCGTTTACATTGGCGCAAACGCCGTCATCGCGGGTCAGCTTACCATCGGCAACGACGTCGTCATCGGCGCGAATACGCTGGTCACGGCGGATGTGCCGGACAATTGCACGGTGGTCGGCGTGCCGGGCCAAATCGTCAGCCGGAAAGGTTCGCAGGATTATTTATGTCCACAGCAACTAGCCAAACGTTAGTTCATTGGCAAAAACCCCGGCGGGCCTGGACAGAATTAGCAAGCTTGCCAACGGGATTCACAGGATAGGTTTGAAAGGCTCAGGCGGTACAGATCATCTTTGTAGGACTTACGCAAAAGCCGGAAATTTGCCACAGAGGCACGGAGTCACAGAGCGAGCGGCAGAGTTTACCGGTCATTCATGACTTTCCTCTGTGACTCCGTGCCTCTGTGGCAATGGTTCTGCGTGAGTCCTGCTTTGAATCCTGTCAATCCGCCCATAAATCCTGTCCATCCTGTCTACATGCCGGATTGGTTTTTTCCACTCATTTAACCGATGAAATTAGGGATCGCGACAATCTGCCCGCATATTTTTCACGACGGGCGTTGGTGGTCATACGAACCGCTGGTGTTGGAGTTGAATGTCTGGAACGAACTGTTCGACCAACTCGTGATCGTCGCGCCGCAGGATCAAGGCCCGCCGCCCAAATTCTGGGCGCCCTATCAAAACTCCGCCACGATTTCGGTCATTCCCTTCCGCCAGGACAAAGGGCGCGGACTGGAGCAAGAGACCACTGCCCTGACAGAAGTCCCGCGCATGATTGCGGCGCTGGTCAAAGCGGCGCGGCAAACCGACGCGTTTCATCTGCGTTCGCCGTGCAGCATTTCGCTGCTGGGTTCGCTGCTGCTGCCGCTGTTGCAAGCGCGCTTGTGCGCCAAATACGCCGGGCAGTGGGGCGCGTATCCGGGCGAAGCGCGCAGCTATCGTTGGCAACGCGCATTGCTGAAATCCTTTTGGTGGCGCGGCCCGGTGACCGTCTATGGCGAATGGCCCGCCCAACCGCCGCACGTCGTGCCGCTGTTTACTTCGGTGCTCAACCAGGAGCAACTGGCGCGCGCACAAAAGTCGGCGCAACAAAAAGCGCGGCGCAACGCGGATGCAACGGGCCTACGGCTGCTGTATGTCGGCAGGCTTTCGGCAGCCAAGAACGTGGACATCACCATCGAAGCCATCGCCCAACTCTGCGCACGCAACCTCGATGTAACGTGCGACATTGTCGGCGATGGCATTGAACGCGCGGCGTTGGAAAACCGCGTGCGCGAATTGAAGCTGCAAGAGCGCGTCAAGTTTGCCGGCAGCGTGGATTTCGAGCGCGTGCTGGATTTTTATGAACGCGCCGACGCCCTGGTGCTGGCGTCAGAAACCGAAGGCTGGCCGAAAGCGATTGCCGAAGCGATGGCCTTCGGCTTGGTTTGCATTGGCTCGGATCGCGGTCTGGTGCCGTGGATGCTGGGCGAAGGACGCGGTTTCGTCGTGCCGCCGCGCGATGTGCAGGCGCTCGCGGACGCCCTGGCTCCGCTGGCCGCCGCGCCCGCCCAGTTTGTCGAGATCGGCCAGCGCGCCGCCGCGTGGAGCGCTCATTATTCACTGGAAGGGTTGCGCGAGGCCTTGCGCGAATTGCTGAGCAAGTGGTGGCGTGTGACGCCCGATGCTTTTGCTTCAAACACATTGAAAACCAAATTGGCGGAGCAAAGCGGACGATGACATTGCCGGGCATTCTACAAATGACAGATACATTGGACGCGGGCGGGGCCGAGCGTGTCGCGGTGAATCTGGCGAACCTGCTGCCGCAGGAAAAATACCGCAGCTTCCTTTGCGCCACGCGCCGCGAAGGGCCGTTGGCGGAATTGGTCAGCCCGGCGGTCGGCAAGATTTGTTTGGCGCGCACGCGGCGTCTCGATCTGGGCGGCTTGCGCCGTCTCGTGCGGTTTATCAAGGCCCATCAGATCGAAGTGCTGCACGCGCACAGCACGGCCCTCTTTGTCGCCGTTCAGGCCGCGCTTTTTCCGCCCTACCCCAAAGTCATTTGGCACGATCATTTCGGCAGATACGCCATGGAAGAGCGCGCCGCCTGGTTGCACGGGCCGTTTGTGCGTCAGGCCAGCGGCGTCATCATCGTCAACCGCCAACTGGCCGCATGGGTGCAACAACGTCTGCGCGTGCCCGCCCAGGCGATTTGGTACGTGCCGAACTTCGTGGTGGAAAACACGTCGAATGACGACATTCCACCTTTGCCGGGTCAGGCGGGCCAACGCCTCGTCTGCGTCGCCAATCTGCGCCCGGAAAAGGGACATCTGACCTTGATCCAGGCGCTCGCCAGTGTTGTGCAACAGGCGCCCGCCGCGCATTTGACCCTGGTGGGCGCGCACAGCAATCAGGAGCATTTGGCAAAGATCAACGCCGAGATCGCACGCTTGGGGTTGCAGGCGCATATCACGTTGGCCGGACATCAAAGCAATGTGGCGGCGTTTTTGCGCGGCAGCGACATCGGCGTGCTGAGTTCCTATTCTGAAGCCTTCCCGCTGTCGCTGGTCGAATATGGCAAGGCCGGGCTGGGCGTTGTCGCCACGGCTGTGGGAGAATGCCCTGCGATTTTGGAACAAGGGCAAGCGGGTCTGGTCGTGCCGCCGCGCGATCCGGCCAAACTGGCCGAAGCCCTGTTGACATTGCTAGCCGCACCGGAACGCCGCCGGGCGCTGGGAGAAACCTTGCGGGAACGGGTCAATCGGCTTTACACCGCCGACGCCGTGCTGGAACAAATTGGTCGCGTTTACGACCGGGTGTTGCAACCCCAGGTCGTCGCGGTTCGCGCCGCACAATCCTTATGATTCGAACTGTCGTCATCCCACTTAAAGCCCCCAGCTATCACCGCAAGACCGCGCGCGAGTGGGTGCTGGAATTGCTCAACCAGGAAACGGTGCGCGTCGCGGCGCTGTTGTTGTTGCACGCCCTGCTCGGCCTCGTCCTGAACCTGTCGCCCGAGTTGGCCACGGCACATGCCGGGCTGACGCTGTTGTTCGGCTTGTGGCTGGCCGTCTATGCCCCACGCTTAGAGCAGGTCGCCATGATCGGCGCATACATCACCGGCGCGGAAGTGCTCTGGCGCATGTCAAAATCCATGCTGCCGTGGGAGTTTGGCAAGTACGCCACCATTGCGATCTTTTTTGTGGCGCTGCTGCGGCTGGGCAAACTCAAAGGGCCTATCCCGGCCTTCGTGTTTTTTATCTTGCTCTTGCCGTCAATCATCCTGCCGCTGGCGAATGTCAGCACGGATGTTTTGATGGATCAATTGAGCTTCAATCTTTCAGGGCCTTTGGCCTTACTGGTCAGCGTGTGGTTCTTCTCGCATTTGAAGACCACCGCGCAGCAATTGCATCGCATCTTGCTGGCCCTGATTTGCCCAATCTTCTCGGTCGCCGTCATTGCCCTGAAAGGCATTGTGACGGCCAAAGAACTGGTTTTCATCAACGATTCCAATTTCGCGATGAGCGGCAATTACGGGCCGAATCAGGTGTCGGCCATTTTGGGGCTGGGCGCGTTGATGGCCTTGTATTGGGCTTTGGATGGCAAGCTCACGCGCTGGCTGAAACTTTTACTCTTGGCGGTGGCGCTTTATTTGACGGCCCAATGCGTCATGACGTTTTCGCGCACGGGGCTTTATCTGGCCCTGGGCGGCGCGGCGTTGGTGACGCTGTTCTTGATTCAAGACCGCCGCTTGCGCATGCAAGTGCTGGGCGGCTTGCTGGCGATTTTGCTGCTGGCCGGCTTTGTGCTCTTGCCGCAGTTGGATAAATTCACCGAAGGCGCACTGACCAAACGTTTCAGCGATACCTCCGGTTCAGGACGCAGCGAAATTATGCAGGAGGACTGGCGCATCTTTTCGGAAAATCCTCTTTTTGGCGTCGGGCCGGGACAAGCCAAGTATCACCTGCTCGGACGTTATGGTAGTGACGGCGAACATCAGGTCGCCGCGCACAACGAATTTGCGCGCCTGCTGGCCGAACACGGGATGTGGGGACTCGCCGCCATTTTGGTGCTGGTCTATTTGGGCTTACTGCATTTCAAACAAGCCCGCACGGCCAAAGGCCGGGCGTTAAACGCGGCACTGCTATTTTGGTGTTTCGGTTTCCTGTTTTCTACGGCGATGCGCGTGGTCGCACCCTCCTTTCTGTTCGGCCTGACAGCCCTCTTCATCCTGCCTGAAAAATCTGAAAACCATGAGCGCTGAAGCACATTTGCCTGCTGCACAGCCAGTCAAGTTCGGCCTGCTGCTGATTGGCAATTTCCTTTCCGGCGGCGGCGGCTTTCATTGCTTTGGCGAAGATTTAGCCGCGCATCTGGCCGGGGCGGGCTGGCCCATCGTCATGGCTTCGCAAAAGCGCCGCAAGCTGACGCGCTTGCTGGATATGCTCTGGACGGTTTGGCGGCGGCGGGACGATTACCGGGCGGCTTATGTAGAGGTCTATAGCGGCCTGGCTTTTTGCTGGGCCGAAATGGTCTGCTGGCTGTTACGGCGTTGCGGCAAGCCCTACATCCTGATGTTGCACGGCGGCAATTTGCCGGTCTTTGCGGGCCGCTGGCCGCAACGCGTGCAACGCCTCTTCGCCGCAGCCAAGCTGGTGGCCGCGCCGTCGCGGTATCTGCACGAACAGATGAAACCGTATCGCCCCGATTTGCTCTTGCTGCCGTCGGCCTTCGATTTGAAAGCCTATGTCTATCAGGAACGCCAGTGCCCGCAGCCAAACCTGATTTGGCTGCGCTCGTTTCATCACATCTATAACCCCGCGCTGGCCCCGCAAGTCTTGCACCGCTTGCGCGCGACGTTCCCGCAAATCCACTTGACGATGTACGGCCCGGACAAAGGCGACGGCAGCTTGCAAGAGATGCAGCAAGTCATTGCGGAATTGCAGGTACAAACGCACATCAGCCTGCCCGGCGCGGTCACCAAACCGGAAGTCCCGCAACGGCTCAATCGCGGCGATATCTTTCTGAACACGACCAACGTGGACAACACGCCCATGAGCGTGATCGAGGCGATGGCCTGCGGGCTGTGCATTGTTTGCACGAATGTCGGCGGCCTGCCTTATCTGTTGGAACACGAGCACGACGCCTTGCTGGTGCCGCCCAACGATGCCGAGGCGATGGCGGCGGCGGTGCATAGAATTTTGACCGAACCGCAATTGAGCGAAACGTTGTCGCGCAACGCCCGCCAAAAAGTCGAGCAATGGTGCTGGTCGAAACTCCTGCCCCGCTGGGAAGAATTGTTTAGGTCCATCACCAAAAACCGCCAGAGCAACATCGCGCTCACGAGTGCGCCAATCCAACCGCCCTTGTAGTCGCGAATTTATTCGCGCCGCACTAGGACGAATAGATTTCGGGACATACGCAAAACGCGAGCGAGGTTGCCACAGAGGCACAGAGGCACAGAGTTTTTTTAGAGTTTTGGTGAAGCTCTCTGTCTGCCTCCGTGTCTCCGTGCCTCTGTGGCTAACCTTTGCGTTACTACCAGGAGCGTTGCACTACCAGCCAGTAAATTACCGTGGGAAAACTCGATGCCATCTATGAAAAGTTGCCGGTGTGGGCGCAACACGCCGCTGTCAGCCTGTACGGCTTGCACTGGTATCAGCGGCGCTTCGGCGGCGGGTACCAAACGGCACTGGCTGACTTTCTGCGCCGTGAACGGTTTTCCGTGCAGGAGTGGCAAGCCTGGCAAGCCACCGCGCTTAAACACCTGCTGACAGCGGCGGCACAACACGTGCCCTATTACCGCCAGCAGTGGTCAAGCACAGCGCAGCGCGCGGCCCTAGCAGGCAACCTCGAAGAATTACCGCTGCTGGAAAAAGACGCGGTGCGCGCTGACGCATACGCCTTTTTGCGCGACGATTGCCCGCGCCAGAAGCTGGAAACCTTTTACACCAGCGGTTCCACCGGCACCCCCATCGCCAGCCTCTGGACGGTCGAAGAGTTGCGCGCCTCGATGGCCGTGCGTGAAGCGCGTTCAGCCCGTTGGGCCGGGGTTTCCTTCCAACGGCCCCGCGCGACGTTCTCAGGCCGAATGGTTGAACCCAATCCTGCCAGCCAAGGGCCGTTTTACCGCTTCAATCTCGCTGAACGGCAGGTTTATCTTTCGCCTTTTCATTTGCGCCCCGACACCGCGCGGCAATACGTCGCGGCGTTGCACAAACACAAGATCGAATGGCTGACGGGCTACGCCGTCTCTTACCATTTGCTGGCCCAATTCATGCTGGCTGAAGGCATCGCGCCGCCGCCGTTGAAAGCCGTCATAACAACCAGCGAAAAAGTCACGGATGAAATGCGCGTGGTGATGGAGCGCGCTTACGGCTGCAAGGTCTACGAGGAATACAGCACGGTCGAGAACGTGTTATTTGCCAGCGAGTGCGCGCACGGACGGTTGCATGTCAGCCCGGATGTGGGCATCGTCGAAATCCTGCGGCCTGACGGCAGCCCTTGTGCGCCGGGCGAGGTCGGCGAAGTCGTGGCGACCGGTTTATTGCGTTGCACACAGCCGTTAATTCGGTTTCGCCTAGGCGATATGGCGGCCTGGGCAGAGCCGTATGCGCCCTGCCCCTGCGGCAAAGCCTTGCCGGTAATCAAAGAGGTCGTCGGACGCATCGAGGATGTCATCACCGGCCCCGATGGCCGCCAACTGGTGCGCTTCCACGGCATCTTCGTCAACCAGCCGCACATCCGCGAAGGCCAGGTGATTCAAGAAGCGCTCGACCGCATCCGCGTCAAAATCGTGCCGGTCAACGGCTTTGGCGCGGCGGATGTAACCGAGATCGAGCACCGCATTCAACAGCGCCTCGGTGCGGCGGTACAGGTCATCGTCGAACCGGTTAAAAGCATCCCGCGCACCGCATCGGGCAAATTCAAAGCCGTCATCAGCCTGCTGCCCCACAATGCAAAGGCCCCATCCAATTGAGCGACCACAGTCTTTCGGATAACAACGCCCTGCCCTTTGTTTCGGTGGTGATGCCCGTGCGCAACGAAGCCGGCTTCATCGCG
The DNA here is from genome assembly GCA_016196035.1 of Acidobacteriota bacterium. Lineage (NCBI taxonomy): Bacteria > Pseudomonadati > Acidobacteriota > Acidobacteriota bacterium. Next base: position 100,130 of record JACPYM010000069.1, read on the forward strand.
CGCAGCCTGGGCTGTGTGCTGGCGCAGGATTACCCGCGCGAGTGTCTGGAGATCATCGTGGCCGATGGGCGCTCAACCGATGCAACGAGAGAGTTGATACAGCAGTGGCAAGCAGAGCATTCAAATTTGCACTTGGTAGATAACCCGGGACAGATCGCGCCCACCGGGTTGAATGCCGCAATTGCCCACGCGCGCGGCGAGATCATCGTGCGCGTGGATGGCCATTGCGAGATCGCGCCGGATTACGTGCGCAACTGCGTCAGGCACCTGCGCGAAGAGAATGTCGAAGGTGTCGGCGGCCCGCTCGAAACCATCGGCACGACCCTGATGGCCGCCGCCATCGCCGCCGCGATGAGTTCGCCGTTTGGTGTCGGCGGTTCAGCCTTTCGCACGATCAAAGACCGCACGCTGCTGACGGACACGGTTGCCTTCCCGGCCTACACGCGCGCCGCGCTCCAACGCGCCGGGCGCTTTGATGAAGAGATGGTGCGCAACCAGGATGACGAATATAACTACCGGCTGCGCAAACTGGGCGGGCGGATTCTGCTGGCGGCGGATGTGCGCGCGCGCTATTACAGCCGCAGCTCGCTGCAATCGCTCTTCAAACAGTATTTTCAGTACGGCTATTGGAAGGTGCGCGTGTTGCAAAAACATCCGCGCCAAATGAGCGCGCGGCAGTTCATCCCGCCGCTGTTCGTCGCGTCGCTGGTTGTCGCGTTGCTGCTGGCGGCCCTCACGTCATGGGGCTGGTTGTTGGCAGCGGCGCTGGTGGGAAGTTACGCGCTCGCCAATCTAGCCGCGGCGGTTTTGACGGCGGCGCAATCCGGCTGGCGGCATCTGTTCTTATTGCCGCCGGTCTTTCTCGCGCTGCACCTCAGCTATGGTGCGGGCTTTCTGACAGGCTTAATCAAATTTGCGCGCTACTGGCGGGCCTCATCATGACAACACGGCAGCCGCCGCAATCTGATCTGGAACGCTTGCGGGCCGAATATGCGCGGCGTCAACAAACTGCCGCTGGGGCCGACAAATACTCCCTATTCCAGCCCGGCCAGCTTTTCATGATCCAGCAACGACAACGCGCCCAACTGGCGCTGTTGGCCCGCGCAGGCTGGGCGTCACTGGCGCACAAACGCATCCTGGAAATCGGCTGCGGCGCGGGCGGCGTCTTGCACGAATTCCTCTGGCTGGGCGCAACGCCCTCGTTATTACACGGCGCGGAACTGCTGGAATGGCGCTTGGCCGAAGCGAAAGCGGCGACCCCACATCTGCCTTTAGTCCTAGCCGACGGCCAGCAATTGCCGTATGCCGACGCCAGTTTTGATCTAGTCGCGCAATACACCGTCTTCAGTTCCATCCTCGACACTCAGGTCAGGCAAGCCATCGCCGCCGAAATGCGCCGCGTGTTGCGACCAGGCGGCCTGATCCTTTGGTACGACTTCTGGACGAACCCCTTGAACCCGCAAACGCGCGGCATCCGCAAAGCCGAAATCCGCGCGCTCTTTCCGCATTGCCAATTCAGTTTCAAATGCCTCACCCTGGCCTCACCACTTGTCTGCCGGCTCGCGCCCTATTCCTGGCTGGCCTGCCATCTGCTCGAACGTTTGCGCGTCTTCAATACGCATTACCTCGTTGCCATCCGCCCGCGTTAATTCCTGCCTCAAACTGTTTCTTGCCATTAACTGAGCGCGAACTGCGCTCATCTCAAAAAAACAATTTGGCCGCGAGTTGAATGATGCGTGGGTCACGGGCGCTGCTGTAATCGCCGAAGAGTGTACCGAGCGCGCGTTTTGCGAAGTCAGTCGCGGGGCCGTTTGGATTTGTGCAGTCAGCCCCTGGTATGACGATGGCCCGCCCGCTAAGAAAATTGCAGTAAGTGCCGCGCCTGGTTGGGAAAAAGATAAAGGGGTCAGATGTATTCGTTATTTCATTAAATCCTCTCAGGCTAATGCTGCTGAATTGTGTGTGGTTGAAGGCGTTAAACA
>JACPYM010000070.1 GCA_016196035.1 Acidobacteriota bacterium
GCCCTGCAAGGGCAGCATTCAATAGCCGTGGGCAACGCCCACGGTAGGCCGTCAGCAGGTTCTACGGCCCTGAAGGGGCCGGACTCGACGTCGAATGCAGCCCCGGCAGGGCCGAAAATTCTTCCCGAACCGTTCCGTGAGCGTTGCCCACGGCTATTGAATTACGCCCTTTCAGGGCTTTTCTCGGAGCCGATAGACTTGTGTGGAAATGAATGCTCGGCAGGTTGCGCTACGCAGGCGGAAGCGTTCATTTCCGCCTGCGCAAAACCTTGACGCACATCAGACTCGATTTACCCGCTACTCTGATGTGTTATGCTGGCGGCAGCACTTCCCTGGCAACTTCAACGTCTAGTAGAAACTTATATGAACATCAAATTGGGCCGCGTCGCTGCTGCGTTCGTCTTGCTCCTTGCCGTGGCTGGCAGCTTCCACGCGCAGGACAAGCAAACGCCCATGACCAAAGAAGAAATTTTGCGCTTGCTGAAACCGACGCCCGGTCAGCGCTACGAACAAGGCGATCTGGCCGCCGAGGTGGCGCAACGCGGCGTGGCGTTCAAGGTGGACGAAAGCACGCTGGCCGAATTTCGCAAAGCGGGCGCACGCACCTTTTTGCTGGATGCGATAGATCAGGCCGCCCATCCGAAACCTGCACCGCCTCCGCCCCCAGTGCCCGCGCGGACAGAGTTACCAACTGAAAACGCTGCTGAACCTGCCAAAGAGGCTGCGCCCCCGGTGGATTTGTCGAAATTGCCTTTGCTGGAACAGGCCCGCCACCACGCGCTGGAATATATGGAGGACTTGCCGAACTTCCTGGTGACGCAGTTCGTCGAACGTTCGGTGCGCACGCCCGAAAAGAAGGATTGGCAGTTGGAAGACAAGCTGGAAGTGGAACTGGCCTACCGCGTCAAAAAGGGCGAGCAGTTCAAATTGGTCAAGCGCAACGGCCAGCCCACGACCATGAGTTATGCAGACTTGCGCGGAGCGACTTCCACCGGCGAGTTCGGCTCGATGCTGATTGCGCTCTTTGCCGAACAAACCCAGGCGGATTTCAAAGAGGTCAAACGCGACACCATCCGCAATCGGCAAACTGTCGTGTACGAATTCCGCGTCAAGAAGGCCTTTTCCAACAATACGCTCACCGACAAAACCAGCGGGCGCTCGGTCACCACGGCCTATTCCGGCAGCGTCTGGATCGAGCTTGAAAGCGGGCGCGTCTTGCGCATCGAGCAATCTGCCGAAGACATTCAGCGTGGCTTCCCCATCACGATGGCCGAGAGCGCGGTCGAATACGATTGGGTCAAGATCAATGACGAACGCTTTCTGCTGCCGGTCTATGCCGAGGTCATTCTGGGCAACGATGCTGAGCGCACCTATTCGCGCAACGTGATCCAGATGCGCAACTATCACATGTTCGAGACGGATTTGAAGATTACCAATTGAGCGCCGCGGCTGTGCTTAAAAGTATTTCAGCGAGCAGAAGGTGCTGGAGTGGGTGTTGGCTTCGCGCGCAACAGCGCCGCGCGCGAAACATTCTCAGCCGCGCAAACGCTGGGTTGCGGCGCAGGCTTTTGCGCCGTCGTCGTTGAGCTTTGCGACACGGCGGCGGGTTGGCGGCAGCCGGGCAAGCTGCTCAGGCAGAAAAGCAAAAATAGTTTGCCGATGTTCCGCTTCATTTAGCTTAGTCCTGTTTCCACAGCGAGCTTCCGGCCCGGCAGATACGCGCGAATGCCGAAAACCAGCAACAAGCCGAAGAACAAATAGATCAGCGAATTCGCGCTCAAACAGGCGCTCATCCCGTATTTGCCCGACGCCACGGCAATCACCGTCGGCGCAATCGCCGCGCCCAGCCAGCCAATCGAATTCATCAAGCCCAAGGCCGTCGCGCGCCGTTGCGGCTTCACGACATCATAGAGCGAGGCCCAGATATTCGCGTCGTAGATGCCTTTGAAAAAACCGAAGCCGCTCAAGGCCAAAATCAGCAACGGCATCGAGAGCGTCCAACCGGTCAGAAAGATAAACGCGACGCCGCCGAAAAGCCCGACTGTTTGCGCCATCATGCGTCCGCCCAAGTAACGCCGCGCCAGGCGATCCGCCAGCACACCACCCACGACCACGCCGATCATCGAGAAGGTTTGCTGATACGCGGTGCCGCTGAACCCCGCCAGCGACAGGCTCAAGCCGAACTTCTCTTTCAGGAAGGTGGGCATCCAGGTCGTAAACACCGAAAAGACAAAATTCGCGCCGACGAACACGGCCATCAAGATGCGCACCATCGGCGTGCGGAAGATTTCGGCAATGTCCGCCCACAGATTGCCCTTCGTGTAATCCAAGGTCGTGTGCGCATCCAATTCACCGCGCGCCTGCTGGCGTTCTGGCTCTTTCAATAGCAGCAAAAGAATGACGCCCAGCAAGATGCCTGCGCCGCCGAAGAGATAAAACCCCGAGCGCCAGCCGTAATGCTGGGCCAGATAACCCGCCACCGCGCCGCCCGCAATCGAACCGGCGTAGACGCTGGATTGGTGCATGCCCATCGCGCGCGATTTGGTTTCTGGCCCGTGATACTCACTGATCAACGCCATCGAAGCCGGAAAATAAAACGCTTCGCCAAAGCCTTCCAAGGCGCGGCACAAGACCAAATGCCAATACTGCGTCGAGAGCGCCGTCGCCATCGTCACCAGCGACCAAAAGACCAAGCCCGCGATGATCAAAAACTTGCGGCTGAACCGGTCGCCGATGACGCCCGCCAACGGGCCGATTAAGGCATAGACGTACATAAACGACGCGCCGACAAAGCTGAGTTGCAGCTTGCTCAGGCCCATCTCGCTCTGCAAAACCGGAAAGACTGAGAAGATTGCCTGCCGGTCTGCGTAGTTAAAAAAGCAGACGAACCAGAGCAGGAAGACGACGAACCATTTGTAGCGTTTGTTGTTCATCAAGTAGTCAGTAGTCAGTAGTCGGTAGTCAGTAGTCAGTAGTTTCTGGCAACGATCATACTGGCATCGAAAATCTACGCGCAAAGCTGGGTTGCGCGCGTTCGCTGACTACTGACTACCGACTACCGACTACTCAATTTCGTGAATATCCAGCCGCAATCCGGCGGGCGTATGCAGCGTGAGCGCCGCGCCGTGCGCATAGAGCGTGTCTACGACGCCGTGTTCGGTAACAGGCACGCCCGCCGCTTGGGCGCGCTGGCGCACTTCATCCAATGCCGGTGAGAACAAAACCGCGTGCAGCGTGCCGAGTGCAGGCGGCTTGGCCAGCGGATAAAGATTGGCGCCGTCAATACCGTGATATTTCGCCATCTCGATGCGTCCGGCATGTTGCCTGGGCGAACCGAGCATGCGCATCTCGACGGCGCCGCCCGGTGGCAAGCCGATCATCCGTTCGATGTGCGGCCCGTCCAGTTTGTGAACGAAGTGGAGCGGGAAGCCCAGCACGTCTTGGAAGAAGCGCGTCTCAGTCTCGGCGTCGGGCACGACGTGCACCAGGCTGGTGAACCCGGCGAACCCACGCGGCGTGAAGGGGAACGGACGCCCGACCAGTTGCAGGATCGCGATATTCACTTCGTCGTGCGCGAACATGAGCAGTTCAAAAATCTCCAGCGTCGCGCCGTCCTCTTCGGCTTCGTAACGCGCGGGGGTTGAACGAAAGCGGCACCCGGCTTGCGACAACTCTGCGTAGCGCAGCTTGATTTCATCGCAAACGAGGTCAATGTTCTTCGGCACCAGATCGGTGGGCTGCGCGCCCGCGCGCACGGGTGGCAGCGGTTCAGCGAATTCGACCAGATGCAGCCGGCCAGTGGTAAACCCCGGCGTGCCGAGCAAGACTTGGGCGCGAATGCGTTCCGGTTCCAGTTCCCATAATTGCGCCAAGCCGTGATCCGGGCCGTCACGTCGTTGCAGGAGTTCAAATCCAAAGGTCTCAACCCAAAGTTCCAAGGCCACATTCAAATCACGCACCCCAACCACCAAGTGGGCCAGTGCATCTTCATAAATGATCCCACCACCAAGCGTCGGCAAAGACATGTCGTAGAGGCTCCTTTATTGGCAATTTTATGGCGCACAGATGTCTGGCAGCGTGCGTGGGCCTACCTCCCGCGCCAGACTACGGCTGTTCATCCTGCGCTACTTGTGTCGGTCGCAATCGTGTGTGGTGTGCAGCGCGTGACAACAACGCGCTGGGGCAAATCGCGATACTCGTTTCAATACCAGACATCGGGCGGTTCGTCTATACGGCGCTCGACAATCACTGTAATTTTTACGAGTTCGCCTTGGTCGAAGCTTTGCCAGAGGCGGGATTTGCGGGTGGGACTGCTCAAGACAATCGTTTCGACGACACGCTGGCCGGGCCGGTTTTTCCAGTGATAGGGAAAGACAAAGATGTCGTCGCTGACGATAAAAGTCTGGCCGAAAAAGTCAGGGTCATCAAACAGCATGCGCTCGCCTGTGGCGTCGAAACCGGCGCGAAAATCCAGCCGCTGTTCCCTGCCTGCTGCTCCCTTCTGCGCGGGCCAGCGATAGATGACGCGCTCGTACCAGTGGTTTCCTTCCAGCCGTGTTTCCTGCCGCGAAGCGTAATGATCCAGTACTGTGCCATCCGGCTTCAGATGCGTATACGTGCCTTCCCAAACGCCGGTGACTTGGGCGAGCCGTTCTTTTAAGGTCATAGATTTTCTGGAAAGTAGTCAGTAGTCAGTAGTCAGTAGTCAGTAGTCAGTAGTCAGCATACTTGCTCCATTTTGAACGTTGATACTAGACCTTATCGGGATTAAGCAATGAACGGACCACGGGGAACACGGGGCGCACGGGGAAATCAAGAAAAATACCTGTGGAGGCAGAGTTTCAGTCTACTGCCCTGGTTTGTGCTTTCCCCTCTTCCCCAGTGTTCCCCGTGGTTCAATCCTATTCCCGATACCGACTACTGACTACTGACTACTGACTACTTCAACTCCTTGATCCGAATGTTGCGGAATTCGACCAGCGAGCCGTGGCCGAGGAAGCCGACGTGACCGGCTTTGCGCTTCAGGCCCGGATGTTTTTTGAGCACGGCTTCTTCCTGCACTATATTCAAATCGGCATCGAGAATGATCACGCCATTGAGTTTGACGCGAATTTTGGAGTCGTTGGCGGTGATCTCCTCGTCGTTCCATTCACCCGCCGGTTTGAGAAAGCCGGTGCGCGCCGGAATCACATCGTAAACCGAGCCGTGATGCTGTTCGGATTTGATCTTGCCTTTATATTTCTCATGGCCGTCATCAAGAATCTGAATCTCCATCCCTTGATAAGCAGCATCGCCTTCAAACGGCGCGCGTATGCCAACGCCATTATTGCCGCCGGGTTCGGTCTTGAATTCAAAGCGGAAGACAAAATTGGCGTACTCTTTTTCGGTGTAAAGATTGCCCCCACCATCAAGTGGACAGACCAATATGTCGTCTTTAATCACATAACCTGGCCCGTGGCCCTTGACCAGTGTCCAGCCCGTCAGGCTATTGCCGTCAAATAGCGTAGTAAAGCCTGCGTCAGCTTTGGCAGCAGACTGGGCCAGCACGCTGGAGCCGCAGCCGCCAACCAACACAACAAGCAACAAAACCAAACGTAGTTTCATATTTCTTTTATCCTTGAGCTTGAACTTTCATCCTGAATTCCGCCGCGTCTAAAACTGCCGATTCGCCACCAGATTTTTGTTTGACCAAGGCAGCTTGGGGGCGTAGACTGCGTGCCATTCGGTTAGCTTTGCAGCAGTAAGTTTGCAGCAGCAAGTTAGATACGACCTAAATAAATCAGCGAGCAATCAAGCAGCACCAAGTTGAGACAGTCAATGCGTTCGCAAAGACTAGCAATAACAAATCAAACCAGGGATTGAAAACTGTAGTGGCTGACACGGGCAACCGGGGCAGCCGAACAACTCCTTCTTGCTCAATCCACGTCTACCGCTCGCTCTGCGGGGCGTAGGCCTGATTGAATCGCAAGCAAACAATGACAATGCTTAGGTCGGAATGGCCGCATCTTAACAAAGAGTGGTCAAACCAACCAGGTTAACCCAGAAAAAGGAGATCACCACAATGCGACCCTTTCTGACTAGATTGGTATTGGCGGCGTTTTTAGCGCTAGGTTCTCTAGCCGGCGCGGCCAATGCGCAAGCGCTTTACGGCAGTATCGTAGGGAACGTAACGGACCCGCAAGGCGCGGCCCTGCCAGGCGTGGCGGTTACGATCACGAACATCGGCACTGGCCTAAAAGTGGAAACCACCACTGACGAAACCGGCAGCTATATCTTCCGCAACCTGCCCACTGGCATCTACAACATGACCTTGTCGGGCAAAGGTTTTAAGCAGTTGCAGCAGTCCGACATCAGCGTCACGGCGGGCAACCCGAAGCGGTTGGACGTGGCGCTGCAAATCGGCACGACGCAGGAAACGGTGACGGTCGAGGCCGACGCCGCGACGTTGAAGACCGAGAAGTCCGACCTCAATACGGAACTCAATTCCGTGCAGGTGACCTCGCTGCCGCTGAACCAGTATCGCAACTATCAAACGCTGATCAATCTGGTGCCGGGCGCGACGCCGGTGCAGTTCCAGAATGCCGAGATTGACACGCCGGGCCGCAGCTTGCGCACCTGGGTCAACGGCACCCAGCCCAACAGCAACACCACCCGCGTGGATGGCGCGGTGTCGGTCAACGTCTGGCTGCCGCACCACGCGGGTTACATCCAACCGGCGGAAACCGTCGAGACGGTCAACATCGCCACCAACAGCTTCGATGCCGACACCGGCATGGCCGCTGGCGCGGCGCAGACCGTGGTGACCAAATCCGGCACCAACGATTTTCACGGCACCGCCTTCGAGTTCTTCAACGGCGACAACCTGAACGCCAACAGCTTCTTCAACAATGCGGGCGGACTGGTGCGGCCCCCGCAAAATCGCAACACCTACGGCGGCACGCTCGGCGGGCGCATCATCAAGGACAAACTGTTCTTCTTCGGCTCTTACGAGAACTTCCGCGACCGGCGCGGCAGGATCGAAACTTACGGCGTGCCGACCGACAAAATGCGCAACGGCGACTTCAGCGAAGTCGCGGCGCTCTATCCCACTTTCAGGCTTTACAACCCAGCCACTGGGAACGCCACGACGGGTGCGGGGCGCGACACGTTCGCCAACTTCGCGATTCCCGCCGCGCAGATCAGTTCGATTGCTAAGGCGATCATGAATTACTATCCCAAGGCCAATTCGACCAAAGACCTGAACGGCAACCTGCTGATCGGCGACGACTATTCGCAGTTGCGCACGGTCAAGGTGGATCGCGCCAATTATGACGGCAAGCTCACCTGGCAGCGCACCAAGGAACACTCGATTTGGGGCAAGTTCTCCACGCTGCGGGCCAACGTGGTGGACAATTTCAATCTTGGCTTCGACCAGGGCAGCCTGGGCGACACGAAGGTCTATGTCGTCAGTATCGGCCACACCTGGACGCTCAGCCCAACGTTGCTGCTGGACGGCAACTTTGGCTACAACCGCCAGAATCAAGTCGTGACTGGGCCGGACTTCGGTAAGAATCTCGGTCTCGATCTCGGCATTCCCGGTGTGAACGATGCCAAGGACATCCGCGCCAGCGGCCTGCCCCAATTCGCCAACGGCTACACCATTGGCACGACGCCAAACTGGATGCCGCTATACCGCAAGGAACTCAATTACAGTTTCAGCAGCGCGATCACCAAAGTCTTCGCCAAGCACGAAGTGCGCGCGGGTGTGGATATCATCAAGCTGGAACTGAATCATCGCCAGGCTGAATTCGGTGACTACGGTTTGAAAGGCGGCTTCAGCTTTAGTTCGACCGTCACTGGCACGACCAATTACATCGCGCCGGGCGGTGGCACCTGGAATTCATTCGCGGGCTTCCTGCTGGGTCTGCCGAGCTTCTTCTCGAAAGACGTGCAGACCGAAGATCAAACCGGCCGTGAGTGGCAGAATGCGCTTTACGTGCGCGACCGCTGGCGCGTCACGCCGAATCTGACCATCAACCTGGGCCTGCGGCTCGAAAACTATCCGCTGATGAAGCGCGCCAACAGCGGCGTCGAACGGCTCGACTACAGCACCTACACCGTGCTGCTGGGCGGGCGCGGCAGCGTGCCGGAAGACGCCGGCCTCAAATTGCAGAAATGGTATCTCGCGCCGCGTTTCGGCGTGGCCTATCGTCTCGGCGACAAGCAGGTGATTCGCGCCGGCTATGGCCGCACGATCAATCCGCTGCCCTGGTCGCGTCCGCTGCGCGGCTCATTCCCCTATGACATTACGTTCAACCGTACTGCCGATCAGTTCCTCTCCACGACCACGCTGGCGACTGGCATCCCGGCAGTGCCGGTGCCGGATTTCAGTTCCGGCAGTGTCAAACTGCCGCTGGGCGTTTTCATGCGTTCGCCGAACTTTAACCAAGAGTTCTTCCCTGGTTCCGGCAAGGGTCTCGACCGCGCGGTCATCCAGCAGTACAACTTCACCTACGAACGCAAACTACCGTGGGACATCATCACGGAAATCGCCTACGTCGGCACGCGCACAGACGGCGGTTACGCCGACTTGAACATCAACTACGGCGAACCGGGCGGCGGCAATGCCTCGCGCAAATACTTCGCCGTAGCCGGCACCACCACCATCAGCGATTGGGGCGCCCGCACCCGCGCGCGCTACAACTCGCTGCAAGTGGCGATCAACCGGCCCTTCCAGAAAGGCTTGTTGTTGAAAGGCGCTTACACGCTGAGCAAAGCCAAAGACATGGCCGACGAGGACGGCTGGGTCGGGCTGACCTGGAATTCCCCGCTGAAGTTCCAAGACAACTTCGCGCTGGGCGGCTTTGACCGGACGCACGTCTTCCAGATGGGCTTTGTCTACGAACTGCCCTTCCTGAAAGATCGCAGCCACCTGATGGGCAAAGTGCTTGGCGGTTGGCAGGTCAACGGCATTTACGCGCATTTCTCCGGCACGCCGTATTCCATCGGCGGCACGAACAATGCGCTGAACTGCCAGGGCTGCGGCTCCGTGTTCATCAACTTCAGTGGCGATCCGAAGCCCATCGGCAAGGTGGGCACGAGCACCACTGACACTTATTACGACAAAGCCCTCTTCTCGCAGCCGACGGGCACGGATAAAGCAGGTTTCGGCACGTCACTGCGCAACCACTTCCGCCGTCCGCGCGTGTGGAACCAGGACCTCTCCTTGTTCAAACAATTCCGCATCAAGGAGCGGTTCCAACCCGAGTTCCGTCTCGAAGCGCTCAACGTGTTCAACCACGTGAACTGGGGCTCGCCGGTGACGACCTTCACGGCAGCCAACTTCCTGCAATTCACGCCGAGCAGTTCCGACAGCGGCGGCGGCACCAGCAACACGCCCGGCCCACGACGCGTGCAGATTGGCGTGCGCGTGCAGTTCTAGCCGTGTAGCGCCGCAGTTAAAGCTGTTATGACAAAGCGGGCGTCAGAGCTTTTGCTCTGACGCCCGCTATTTTTTGCGATGAGGTAGGCAACGATGATGGCATTGCACAGGATTAACGGAATTTTCCTAGTTCCAACGGATTTTGTGGTTTGGTGTTTTCCAGCGCCAGCGGCGCAAAATGTTTATAGCAACCAGCCAAAGCTAGGCGCTGAGCTCCGTTAGGAGCGCCATCTGAGCGCCGGCAGATACCGCCCCGCTGGGGCGCGCGTGTTCTTTTCGCACTCCCACTATAAACATTTCGCCCCGCCGGGGCTGTCACCACAAAATCCGCTGTGATCAGGGATTTTCAGGATTCACAGAACGTAGATAAATGATCCCGTCAATCCCGAAAATCCCGTCAATCCTGTGGAGTGTTTTTATAGCGCGCTTCTTACTGCCTGGGTTGTTTGCGTTGCGCCTTGAGTCGCTCGGCCTGTTCAAAGGCCGCCTGTGCCGCCGCCGCTTGCCCCTGCTTTTGCCGGGTCAGGCCCAATTGGTAATACGCCTCGGCCTCATCCGGGTTGAGTTTGAGGGCCGTGTGCAGCGCCTCGACGGCTTCCTCAAGTTTATTCTGTTGCAACAGCACCTGCCCGCGCGTGACGTGCGCCTCGGCGAATTCGGGTTGCAGCTTCAAACAGGTTGCGAGCGCGGCCAGCGCCTTGTCCAATTCATTGCGGCGTTGGTAGGCCAGCGCTAGATGGAAATGCGCTTCGGGCATGTCCGGTTCCAACTCAACCAGCTTTTGCAAGGTCGCCGCCGCCGCCGCCGTGTCGCCCTTTTGCATCTGCGCGACGCCCAGGTTGAGTCGCGCGCTATCGTGGTTGGCATTCAGCCGCAAGACTGCCTGAAATTCGCGCAGGGCTTCGTCGTAGCGCTGTGCTTGCAGCAACGCCAGGCCCAAATCGTGGCGCGTCTCCAACGCCTGCGGCGCCAGTTTCAGGGCCTGTTGCAAGACCTCGACCGCTGCGTTCAATTCCCCGGCTTCGCGCAATGCCAGGCCCAGGCCGGTCAACGCCTCCAGCCATTGCGGTTTGAGTTTGACCGCCGCGCGCAAGGCCGCCACCGCGCCCGTCCAATCCTTCAACAACGCCTTGCCCGTGCCCAAATAGTAATAGGCCTCGGTCAGATCGGGTTTCAATTTGACGGCGGCCTCGAATTCGGCCAGCGAACCGGGCAGATCGCCCAACTGGCTCAGCACAAACGCCAGGTTGCTGCGAATCTCAGCCGAGTCGGGTTTGAGTTGTTCGGCAAAGCGCAATTCACCGGCGGCCGCTTCCAGGTTTTGCTGCCGCATGAAGATCGAGCCGAGCGCAACGTGCAACTCCGCCTCTTTTGGATTGAGTTCCGCCGCCGCTTTGTAGACCGCCAGCGCGCCGTTCAAGTCGCCCTGCTGTTCCAGCGCGTTGCCCAGGTTGGTGTGGGCTTCCGGGTACGCGGGGTTGAGCCGCAGCGCTGCCTGAAATTCCGCGACAGCCGCTTTCCAATCACCACTCTTTCCCAACGCCAGCCCCAGCGCGTTATGCGCTTCGGCGCTGTTCGGATTGGCGCGCACAGCGGCGCGCAGCTTGGGCAATTCGCTGGCGGGCGCGGCCTTGGCGGTCGGCGGCGGGGCGGGTTTCACTACAGGACGTTTCCTGCGCTGTCCGGCGACTGCCAATGGCGCGCTTAAACATAAGAAAAGGGCAAATGAAACGATGCGAATGGAATGCATTTGATGAACTTCTCCAATTCGTTTACGGCAGGTATGCACCGGCGAAACATTAGACTTGTGGCGGTGGAAAACATCGAGAAATTTGCGTTCTGGCGCTCACTGCCAACTGACCAACCGTCATTCTCTATTCTGCCTTCTCCATTCCCGGGCAGCGGTAAGCCTCAATCAAGACGGCCTCTGCAAAGGAATGGAGAATACAGAATAGAGAATGGCGGTCGCCCGCCGGGTTTCAGCGTCCCGGTCGCCAATTTGCTTACGCTGTTGTTTCCACAGGTCGCAACAACTTTACTGACGAGCCAGACTTGCGCGCCTACAAAGGACAACGCGCCTTGGGGTCAGCCTCAAGCTCGAATTTGCACGCCGTGGCCCGCAGCAATTTCAGCCGCTGGCCATCCCAGTGGTAATAGTACCGGCCACTGCCCCGGCCATTGCGTGTGCCCGCCACGATCAACAACCGGCTGTCCAAACGGAATTGCAAAACATCTTCATCCTGGTCGGCGACGACATAAACACGTTTGAGCGTGGAAGGCAGATACAACCGGCCCGTGCGCGCTTCGACAAGCGCAAACGAAACGCAATTCGGGCCGCAACTCCACCTGGCCAGCGTGTAATGCCCGGCGAAGTTCGGCCCGGCGCTCACAGCGTCACGAATGGCGCTGCGATAAAGCCGGGCACGCGGCTGCGGCAGTTGCGGCGCGGCGGGCTGCCCGGTGAAGTGCGCGCGCACCGGATATGTTTCAAAGCGGGGAAAGTTTTTGGACTGCGCCAGCGCGCTTACAGCACAGGCGAGCAGCCCCGCGAACAGCCGGATTGTTTTGGTTTGCGGTGGCATTTGTTTTTCACTTCGGTGGCTGGCAAAAAGTCAACGCAGGGGGACGGTACCGCGCGCGTCAGCAAGCGGAGGCTTGGCCGTTGCACCAGTCCGCCAGACTTGACGCGCCGCTTGCTGACGCGCGCGGTACCGTTCTGCGGATCGAACCGTCGTCTGCTACAGCTTCACGCCATACTTTTTGAAGTGCTCTTCCCTGGCGCTGTCCACCCAATTTTCACGGCGGATGCGGCCCTTGAAGTGTTCGAGCTGTTCGTCCACGTAATCAATATCGGCCTCGTTCCAAGCGGCGACCTGTTTGAAAAAGTAGATGCCGAGTTTGTGCAGCAGCTTTTCCAGCACCGGGCCGACGCCATAAATCAATTTCAGGTCGTCGTATTCGCCGCGTTTGGGTGGAGCTTTACGATAGGTTTCCATCGCGGTATGCGCAGTGGTTTGTTGAGGCACCGCCGCTTGGGCCGCTTCGAGTTCGCTGAGCCGCAAGCGCAGGCGGCGCAATTCGTCTGCGCTGGTGACGGCGTGGGCGCTGGCCGTGCCGAGTTCGGCGAGGCGCGCGATGAGTTGCGCGATTTCGCCGTCTTTGGCGCTGAGTGCGGTGTTGAAGTGCGCGGCGCGGGCGTTGAGTGTAGCGTCGAACTGGCCCGCGCCGGCTTCCAACTCACCGACGCGCCAGCGCAACTTGCCGAGTTCGTCGTCTTTGCCAGCCAGGGCGCGGTTGAATTGAGTTTCGTTTTCTTTCCAGCGCGCGGCTTGCGCGGCCAGTTGCGTCTCGCGCGCGCTCAATTGTGCGCCCAACGTTTCCAGTTCATTGATGCGGCCCTTGAGCTTGCCGATTTCTTCATCGCGATTGCTGACGAAGGCTTCCAACTCGCCGACGCGCCATTTCAGTTTGCCCAGCGTCTCGTCCTTTTCGGCCACGGTGTGTTGGTGGCGGGTTTCCCATTCGCTCAATTTGGCGTCGCGTTCGGCCAGTTGCGTGCTCAACCGATCCAGGTCGCCCAGGCGCGCGCGCAGTTGCGCCAGTTCGGTTTCGCGCGCACCGAGGGCGGCGGTTTGTTGCTGCTGCTCGGTCGTCAGCGTGTTGACGCGTTGATGCATCTGGCGGAGTTCGGCGTCTTTCAATTTCAGCGCCTCGCTCATTTTGGCAAGCTCAGCGCCTTGCGCCGTCAGCGTTGTTTCCAGCGGTTCGAGTTCGGCCAGGCGGCCTTGCAGCACCGCCAAGGCGCCGGCGTGTTCGGTTCGCGCGGCAGTCAACCGGCTTTGCCATTCCGCAAGTTTGGCATCGCGTTCGGCCACGGCGGCTGTCAACGGTTCGAGTTCAGCGAGGCGGCCCTTGAGTGCGGACAGTTCGGACGCGCGTTCCGCTTGCGTGACTGTAAAACGGCTTTGCAAATCCGCCGCAAAGGCGCGCACGCCGCGCAATTCGTTCAAGCGCAGGCTGAGCCGATTGACCTCGGCGTCTTTGGCTTTGCTGGCGTCGGTGAATGCGCGTTTGAGTTGCGCAAGCTCATCATCTTTGGCGGCGGTGGCGGCGTTCAACTGTTCGGCCAGGCGCGTATGGTTGGCCGCGAGTTCGGCGGCCAGCGCTTGCAGTTCGTTGTCGCGTTCGGCCAGTTGCGCGCTGAGCGGTTCCAGTTCCTTGACGCGCAATTGCAAGAGCGCAATCGCGGCGTTTTTGTCATGGGCGAGGGCGGACTGATTGTCTTCGTGTTCGGCTAAACGCGCCCGGCTCGCGGCATCGGCGTGTTCCAATTCGGCCAGCCGCGCGCGCAACCGCGCAATCTCGGCGTCCTTTTCGCCCAGCGCCATTTTGTTGCCCTGTTCGGTATCGCGCAGTTGGGCTTCCAGTTCGGGCTTCATGGTATCGGCAGCGGCCAGCGCCGCGACGGCCGTGGCCGTGGTGACTTCCAATTCACCCAGGCGCAGTTTGAGCTTTTGGCTTTCGTTGTCGCGTTCGGCGATGGCGCTGATTTTCTCTTTCTCGAGCGCTTTGTAACGGGTTTCGAGATCGAAGAGTTGGTTATCAGCCTCGCGCAAACGCTCGTCGCGGACGCTGATTTGTTGCTGCGCATCATCGAGTTGCGTCGCCAATTGCGCGGCGCTGTGTTCCGACGCGCCAAGCCGTTCGTGTAATTCGGACGTCGCGGCGGCGTGGGCTTGGGCCGTGGCCGCGAGTTCCGCCGTGAGGCGCGCAATCTCATCGTCTTTGTCTTGAGTGGCGGCGCCAATCTGCGTTTCGAGGGTTTTCAGCCGCAAATCACGGTCTTTTAATTGCAGCGTGAGCGGCGCCAATTCGGCCACGCGGGCCAGCAGTTTGCTGATTTCACTTTCCTTGCCGGTCAGCGCGGCTTTGGTCGCATCAAGTTCCGCCGTCAGGCTGGCGGCGGGCGCGGTTTGGGCGGCTTCGACTTTGGCTACGGCCAATTCCGCCGCCGCTCTGGTTTCAGCCTCTTTCAGTTTGAGCGCCCACTCTGTTTTCAGCCGGTCAAGCTCGGCGCTGTGGGCCTGTAAATCGGCCTTCAATTGTGCCAATTCACTCCGGCTGGCATCGAGTTCGGCAAAGACCGTCTCTTTCTCTTTCAGTTGATCGGACGCCTGCGTGAGATCGGTGCGCAACGCGGCCAGGTCGCTTTGGTGCGTGCGCAATTCGGCGCGCGCGTTTTCCAACTCGCGTTCCGTCGCGCGCAGCTTGGCTTCCCACGCCGGATCAAGCGCCGTCTGTTTTTTGCCGCCCACCAGCAGGTTCCAGAGCGCGGGCAACAGAAACCCACCCGCGAGCAGGAAGAGCAACGGACAGAGAATGGTATGTAGCGTTTCCATGATTTCGATTTCTCCTCATTCACACGGTTGGTTTAACGCGGTTGGGGCGTGCCGGATTGGAGCGCGCCGCTGGCATTGCCGCTCAGGATGCGAAATTCGATGCGGCGATTGCGTTGCTTGCCGGTTTCATTGGCGTTGTCAGCGATGGGTTGGGTCGGGCCATAACCTTTGGCGCTCAACCGGTCGGCGCCGATGCCCTGCGCGGTCAGAAACTTTTTGACCGCGTTGGCGCGGGCCAGACTCAGCGCGTTATTCGACGCGGCATTGCCAACGTTGTCAGTGTGGCCGCCGATTTCGACTTTGACATCGGAGACGGCTTTGAGTGCGGCGGCGGCTTCGGTCAGAGTGCTGATGCTGGCCGTGGAAAGGTCGGCTTTGCCGGTGGCGAATTCGATGCCTTTGAGCAAAATCCTATTCAGGTTGCTCTGCGCTTGCAGTTGCCCTTCGTTCAGCCGATTGCCCGCGAGCGTCGTCAGGTCATTGAGTTTGACCGACCCGGGCAACAACGCTGTGACCTCTTGCAACACGGCGCTGCGCGCCGGCTGATCGGGCAACACGCCACGCACCGTTACCTCATCGGTCAACAACGCCAGCGCGCCTTCCGCGCCCAGCTTTTTCGGAATCGGCAACAACCCCAACGCCCAATCCAACCAGCCCGCGCCCGTCTGCACTTGGCCCCCGCCAGGGCCGCCGGCGCGCAACGTGTTGTCGGTGAAACCATCCGCGCCATAGATTTCTTTGGCGCGCGCCAACAGGCGATTTTTGGCGTCTTCGTTGGGCACAACACCGTTGAGCACCAGCTTGCCGCCTTGCATCCTGGCCTCAAATGAAGCTGGCACAGTGGCCAGCGTGGCCGCCGGGGTGGTGACAGCCGCTCCCGTCAAAGTGGTTGCCGGGCGGTGCGAACAGCAATACCAAGAGGCAATCACCAAGAGCAATGCACCGATAATCAGTCTGACCAAATCACTCATCTCAGCGCTCCTTGCAGAATGGATAATGGATTAAGCTCGCCGCAGTTCAAAGCGGGGCTGGCAAGCTGCTACCAAGCCGCTTCGCTGTGACGCACGGTCACGAGTTCATCAGGTCTGACCCGGTTGGGGCCAGCCCTGACATAAATTGAATACGTAGAGCGGTGTGGGGTTCGTGTTGGGGGGAGAAAACGGATACCGGACTCGGCGTCCTGCTCGTCTTGTAAAGCCTGCTCGTCTTGTAAAGCCTGCTCGTCTTGTAATGATGGAAGGGATGATTCGTTTACCGCTGCGTTACCGAGTCGAGCGGCGTGATTATACGCAGATCAACCCCATGACAATAGGCCCTAGAGGGTGAGTGCCGGACATTTATCTTGTGCCAGCCGGGCGTGGAATTTATTTCAACTAGGCCATCTTTTGTGCCAACCGCTAAGGCGGGCTGAGATATTTTTTCAGCAGGCGCAGGGGGCGCAAGAAGGCGTACAGAAAGGCCCAGTTACCGGGCAACGGCTGAAATTCCCAATCGCCGATATTCGGCGCGGTCACCAGGCGCAACAGGTAGCGCAGGCGCGCGGGCCAGCTTTGTTGCAGTTGAAAGAAGTAGCGAAACTGGCTTTGCATGCCGGTGGCGGCGGGCTGTTGAGAAAGCATTTGCGTGACCGTCGCCGCGCCCAGCCGCAACAGCGCTTGATCTTGTGTGAGTTGCTGAATAATCCCGGCGGGTAAAGGCGCATCGAGCAAACCATGCGCGAGCAAGAGACCCAACCGCGTGACGCGCTCCACCTGACGCTGGCGCGCGCTGGACAACAAGGACTCCCATTGCCAATCGTCACGGCTGGCCAGCAACCGCGCAATGTCTAGGACACCGTTCAGGTGCGGCCAGCAATGTTTGGCGCCATGCGCGCACAGGTATAAAAGCAAATCCTCCGGCCCCAGGGTAGGCAGGGCCTTGCCGCCAGGTTTGACGGTGATCAGCCGCTCGCGCATTTCGGCAAAGTTGAACCCGAAGCCCAGATAGCGCGGAAACAATGCCCAATGCAGTTCGACCATGATCCCGCTCGCGCGGCTGAAAAATTCCAACGTATAGGTAACGTCTAAAAACCGCGGGTCTTGTGAAGCCTGCCAATCCAGGTGCAACTCGTAACCTCTAGCGCGCAACATGGTGCTGGCCTGGGCGACCGCGCGACGATCCACCAGCAAATCCAAATCGCCAAACGAACGCCACGAGAGTTCCGCGCCCGCCAACGCCGCCAACGTCGGCCCTTTGAACGGAATCGCCTCGATGCCGTGCTCCGCCAACAGTCCACAAAGGGCGAACAACTCGCCGGTCATCCGCAAATTGCGCAGCATGTTTTGCTGCCGCAGTTGGCGCAACTCCTCCACGACTGCTGCCGGCGCAGGTGTCATGCCCGGCGTTTCCAACCACTGGCACAACTGCGCCGTGACGCCCTGCCGCCGCGCTTCGGCCAGCACTTTGTCCCAAGCGAGAGAAGGCAAGGCGTCATTCCACACGCTGGCAGGCTGGGCAGTTCCAACACGCGCGGCGGTGAGCAAAAGCTGCGTTTCCAGCGCGAATGTTTCGGCCCGCACCCAGGCGGGCCAAGGGGAATTTGGCATGAGTTTCTGCGACACCGTCAATGCACCTCGCTCAAACCATGTTAGGACTTACGCAACAGCCGGAAACTTTGCCACAGAGACATGGTGACACAGAGCCAGAGAGAGAGTTTTCCGGTCTTGCAAGGCCTCCGTGCCTCTGTGGCAATGCTTCTGCACAGCAGGCGCTGAATACACAAACAGCGGCAAGCCAATCAAATTGGCTTGCCGCTGCCTCAGACTGCCGTGCCGTTTTAGCTGCGCG
The DNA here is from genome assembly GCA_016196035.1 of Acidobacteriota bacterium. Lineage (NCBI taxonomy): Bacteria > Pseudomonadati > Acidobacteriota > Acidobacteriota bacterium. Next base: position 17,647 of record JACPYM010000070.1, read on the forward strand.
AAAACGAGAATTGCGCCGTCTTGGCCTGCACGGGCTGGCGTTCGATGGCGGTTTGGTCAAGGGTTTCCAAGCGGGAGATCGCGGCGCTCAGTTCATCGCGCAACTCGCCACAGACCTTGGTCAAATCCACCGCCAAATCGCCCGCCATCACGTGGCGGAAAAACGTCACGGCCCCTAACGAATGCCCCTTGGCACTTGCCAGCGGCACGCGCAATGACCAGAAATGCGGCGAAGCCAGCACCTCGGCCAATTCGATTTTTTCGCTCTGCCAGTTCCAGCTCCATTCCACGCGGTTGGCCACGCGGTTGGGAGCGGGGCGCGTGGGCAGGTGCACGGTGCTGGCGGCTGAGCCATTGCTAAAGGCGTTCTGGTTCGCCGCGTCAGCACCGAAATTGGCGCGTGCCGGGCGGTGGTGCACTTCCAACAGCACACAATCGAATTCGCTGGTGGTAAAGAGTTGATTCAAGACGCTGGACAATTCGTCGAAATTAGCCACCTGTTGCAAGTCGGTGGCCGCGTGCTGAATTTGCAAATCCACCGCCAGCGCCCGGTGACGAATGCGCATACCGCGCCGCAACTGCTGCCCCAACGCGCCGAATTCCTCGTAGCGCAAATGTTGCACGCCGAGCACGATGCAGACCCCCAAAATGCCAAACACCAGCGCAATGTTATTGCGTCCGGGGTTGAGCAACATAATGCCAAAGAGCGAAAAAAGCGCGCACACCGCATACAACAAAATCGCCGCCTGGCGTTGATTCAAGCCGCGCGCCAGCAACATGTGATGGATGTGCCGCCGGTCGCTTTGGAAAACCGGCGCCCCGCTGGCCAGACGGCGCGTCATGGAAAGACCAACCTCCATAATGGGCAAGCCAAAGGAAACCAGCGGAATGGCGACCGCAATCAGCGTCGAACTCTTTTGCGCGCTGACCAGCGAAAGCGCCGCGCACATAAAGCCCAAAAAGAGACTGCCTGAGTCCCCCAAAAAGATCGAAGCCGGATTGAAGTTGAAACGCAAAAAGCCCATCACCGCGCCCGCGATGATCAAACTCACCACGCAAATTTCCACATGCCCCTGTAGCAGCGAGGTGACAAACAACGACAACATCGCAAAGACCGCCGCGCCCGCCGCCAACCCATCAATGCCATCAATCAAATTGAAAGCATTGGTGATGCCCACCACCCACAACGCCGTCAGCGGAAAACTCAGCCACAACGGAAATTCCCAATACGTGGCAAACGGCAGCGACAGCGCGTTGATGCCGAAGCCTTGCCAATAAAGGATCGCCGCGGCCAGCACCTGCACGCTGGTTTTTATCCAGGCATTCAAGCCGTGAAAATCGTCATAGACACCTAACAGGAAAATGATCGTGGCCGGTAATAACAGCGCCTCCAGACTCTGCCAGCGCTCACCGAAGCCCTGGCTGACGAGATTGTTCAGTAGCGGCACACAAGCGAGGGTCACGGCGAAGGAGAAGAAAATTCCCAGGCCGCCCAGCCGTGCCATGGGCTGCTTGTGAATGCGCCGTTGGTGGTCTGGCAGATCCACCGCGCCCCATTGCAGCGCCAATTTCCGCACCAGGGGCGTCAAAAGCAAAGTCGTAACAAGTGGAAATGTGAATAGCAGAAAGTAAGATTTCATCGCTCACCTTCGTCCGGGTAAAAGGTCGGGTTATCAAGCACAGCCAAATTGTCAGCGCCCAGCCGAACAACTCCGGCTGACGGAAGAGGAGGCAGGGTCAAGCTCAGGCCACCGGGTCTTTGAGATTGACGGTTTTGAGTGAGGAATAATCGTTTAACGCCGCGCCAGTGCTTTGCTGGCTGCGGGAAGTACATAAAGCGAAACTGCGTAAATAAGCCTGTACTGCGTGCGGACGGTCATAGTATTGCTCAAAGACCTGGCGTGCCCGCAGCCCCATCTCGGCCAACAGGGATTGATCGCTCGCCCAAGCTAAAAGCGTTTGCGCCAGCGCCGCGCTCTCGCCGCAGCCCAGCGCCGCGCCACATTGATGCCGCTTGATCAACGCGGCGCTGCTGCTGCGCTCATCACCGACGAAGAGTAAAGGACGGCCCGCCGCCAGGCTGCTGTATGTCTTGCTCGGCACGCTCAACCCCGCCAGCCCCTGGCCCAACGTAATCAGCAACGCATCGCCGGCACTCAAAGAGCGCCGCACTTCCGCGCGCGGTTGATAGGGCAACATCACGATGTTGTTGAGTTGATGCTGTTCAACAAAGCCGGCGGTCTCAGCACTGCGCGCGCCCGCGCCGATAAAGACAAAGGCGATGTCAGAACGCGCATTCAACAACCGGGCCGCTTCCAGCACGGTCGTAAACTCATTGACCAGCCCCAGATTGCCACTAAACAGGATCACCAGTTTATCGCCCAGTTCGGGCAAGCCGCGTTCCCGCCAGAAGCGCGCTTTATCATTGGCAAGCGGCGCGATTTCGCGGCCATCCGCCCAATTGTGAATCACATCAATGCGCGCGCGCGCCGCCTCACGCGCCGCCGCGCCGGAAGCTGGCTCAATTTTGGCCAGCACACGTTCGAGCATGCAATCGCTGAGCACGATCACGCGGTCGGCCTGCCGCAACATCAAACAGGCCATCCAATCCAGCAGCCGCGTGATCAAACCATCGGCGGGCAAGGCGCCCAAGGCGACGGCGACATCGGGATACATGTCTTCCTGTAAGGCAATAAACCGCAGCCCGCGCCAGCGGCCCACCAGCCAAGCCACTAACCCGATCAACGGCGGAGTCGTCAGCGCCATCACGATGGTTTCTTCAGCCGTATCGCGCGGCAGCCGCAACAAGCGCCAGCAAGCGCCGAGGTAAAACGTCACATAATCGGTCAGCCGTCCCAGTAAATTCCGTTTGCCAAAACTGGTGGCCCACACACGTTCGATGCGCACGCCGCGATGCACCTCGTGTTTCGCATACGCCCTCCCGCCGTTGTAGGAACCCTGGCTGGCGATGCTTGTGACCTTGATCCCGTGCCGTACCAAATCTTCGGCCAACGCCGTCATCAATTGGCTGGTCGCCGAATGATCGGGATAGAAAAATTGGTTCAGGATTATGAGGTGCATGGACACATCCTCTGACAGTCAGTTTTCAGCGTTGCTTGGGTCATCACCATACCGGTGCGTTCACTGTGCCAGGTGTCTCACGGGGCTAAGCGATAAGTTGGTAATCTTGATGGTTCGATGAATACTCAGTTCTCGAACCATTTCGGGGAGCTTCAACAGTGTCTATTGGGGGTTTCCAGACGCCCAAACCTGAAGCAAGTGAGGATGCAGATTCAGGTTATCCGAGTCGGCGGCAGAGTAGCATAAGGGTCGCAAATTATCCTAGCGAATTGTTGTTCAAAGCAGCGCCCAAGACGGCTGCTTTACTGCATACACCACGCGCGGCTGCCTTGCTGACGCGCCCGCCCTGAACGCACTGGCAAGGCGCTTCAACTGCCGCCCGGACGCCGCCGCAACGCATGGTTCCCGACGTACAAAACATCCATGCGCGTTTTCAAAAAGCAATCAATCGCGTGTTGCGGCGTGCAAACGATGGGTTCGTTTTCGTTAAATGAGGTGTTGAGGATGATGGGCACACCCGTCAGCGCATGGAAATCCGCAATCAACTGGTAATAGCGCGGATTGACCGAAGGCGTCACCGTCTGCAACCGGCCCGAACCATCCACGTGCGTCACGGCGGGAATCAGCGCGCGTTTTTCAGGTTTGATTTGATAGACCATCAGCATGGTCGGCGCGGGGTGCGTCTGCTCAAAGTATTCACCCGTGTGTTCGGCCAGAATCGAAGGCGCGAAGGGGCGGAAGGGTTCGCGCTTTTTGATGCGCTGGTTGAGGATGTCTTTCATATCGGCGCGGCGCGGATCAACCACGATTGAACGATTGCCCAGGGCGCGCGGGCCAAATTCCATGCGACCCTGAAACCAGCCCACCACCAAGCCGTCGGCAATGTCTTGCGCCGCGCGTTGCGTGACTTCGCGGTCGGTATAGCTTTCGTATGCCAACTCGTACTGGTCGAGCACGGCGCGGATTTCATCATTGCTATATTCCGGCCCGGTGTACGCGCCTTCCATAACCTCGCCGCGCGGCTGGTTGAGCGTTTGATTCCAGATGTAATAACACACGCCCAGCGAAGTGCCGTTGTCACCCGCCGCCGGTTGCACGTAAACATTTTTGAACGGCGTGTTGAGCATGATTTTGCCGTTCATCACCGAATTCAGCGCGACGCCCCCGGCCAAGCCAAGATCAGTGAGGCCCGTCGTCGCGTGCAGCTGATTCAAGAGGTGAAAGCCGATCTCTTCCAGCCGCAATTGCAACGAAGCGGCGATGTCGTGTTCGCGTTCGGTCAGCGGTTCGCCGGGTTGGCGCGCTGGGCCGAAGGTCTTGGCGTAAGCCTCCGAAAAGATCGTCCCGATGACGGGCGAGCCTTCATCCCAACTCATCTCGACGCCATCGGTGTGATGGCGGAAATAATCGAGGTTGAGCGTAAACCTGCCGCCCTCTGCGGCGCGGATAATGTCGCGGAACTGCTCGATAAAACGCGGCTTGCCGTATGGCGCGAGGCCCATCACCTTGCCCTCGTCGCCATACCAGGGGAAGCCGATGAATTGCGTGGTTGCCGTATACAAAATGCCGGTCGAATGCGGAAACTCGACCTGGCCCTGAACTTCAAACTTTGTCCCCGCGCCCACGCCCCACATCGTCGAGACGAAATCGCCGAAGCCGTCAAGCGAGAGCAAGGCCGCGCGTTCAAACGGCGAAACAAAAAAGCAACTGGCCAGGTGAGCGCGATGATGTTCGACGTGATGCAATTCGGCGCGAATCTGATTTTTGTCTACGCCCAGTTGTTGCGCCAGATCGTCTTTGAAATTGCGCACCTTGCCGACGCTCGCCAAACGTTCGCTCAACCGTTTGAAGCCGCTCTGGCCGCCGCTCTCAGCCTCGCCTCCCCACAAGCTGCTGATCGCCTTTTTGGCCGAGAACAGAATCTTGTTGCTGAGATTAGCTGACGGATTGCGCGAAATGCCGATGTGGTCAACCTGTTCGATGCCGATGCCTGCCGCCGCCAGGCAATACTTGATCGCCAGCGCCGGAAAGCCCGCGCAATGTTTGAACCGGTTGAAGCGTTCCTCTTCGGCAGCCGCAATGAGTTTGCCGTCTTTGATAATCGTCGCCGAGGCGTCGCCGTGATAGGCGTTAATACCAAGTATGTACATAAATCTTAGTGGTCATCTCTCTGCCAAGAACAAACCTTATCCAACCTTCCGTTTGGGAGCAGCCAGATAGACTTCGTCGAGTTGTTTGCCGGTCTTGGGCGGATAAAAAACCTCACCGCATGAGGCGCACTCCCAAAACTCGATCACCGGTGTGGTAATTGTCTGCTGCTTGAGTTGCAGCGTGCGTTTCCCCTTTTTTTTCTTGATCGCCAGGGACGCGCACATTGGGCAACGGGTCATTTCCATAATTTAGTTTTGCCAAGTAGACCGCTTGGCCGAAATCAAAATGTAAAACGTTTCTTGCGCTTGTTGTTGTCGAATCACGCCTTTAGTGTAGACGAGAATGCCATCATAGGTGAAGCTTTCGATAATGTAGACCTGCTCTTGTTTCGTTTGGCGTGACAAACTGCGCGACCGTTTTGATCTGACGAATGTGGCATTGAGAATGGCTTCGAGCACGTCCTCTTCCGTCAAGCCATCAGCCAACCGCTCCACCACTGCTTTTTCGGTGAACAGGTATTGCTGTTGGATGATAAGCCGCTTGATGCGTTTAAGTATGAACTCCATTGCTGCGCTTTAGGGCAACTTATTCGCAGTGATTTACAGCAGCAATGTCCCGTGCTTACCTACAGGCAATCTCTATCTGATGCTGTTCCAACCACTCTTCCAACGTCACCAACAACCACAAGCGCGACCACGATACATCGGGCCGCCGTTGCATGAATCGCTCCCACAGCCGCGTCACCTGTGCGGGCCGGAAGATGCCGCGCGCCCCGATGCGCTCAGGCGTCAGGCGCGTTTGGCAATACGCCCGCAGCTCACCGCGCATCCACACATCAAAGGGCAAGGTAAAGCCGCGTTTGGGCCGCTGGACGATTTCAGGCGGTAACAATTTGCCCAGGCTTTCGACCAACAAACGCTTGGGCGTGCCATTTGAAATTTTGTGCTCATCAGGCAGCCCCAGCACATATTCCACCAGTTTGTGATCGAGCAGGGGCACGCGCACTTCCAGGGCATGCGCCATGCTCATCTGATCGGTGTCGCGCAACAACACATCGTGCATGTAGGTGCGCGCTTCGGCGTAGGAAATCTGTGACATGAAACCGGCTTGTGTGCCGCTTAAGGCTTCGTGCAACAGCTTTTCATACGGGTCAATTTCGCGCTGCCCTTTTTGCCAAAATTGATCGGTCAATAACGACTGGCGTTGCGCCTGTGACAACACCTGGCGAATGTGCGGATAAACTGCCGCGAGTTGCCCATCACTGGACAACAGCGCCGACGTTTTGGACGCCACTATCGAAGGCTCGCCGAACCATTGCGCCGTATTGCCCACCGTATTCCGCAACGCCGCTGGCAGCTTGCCCCACCAATGCAAATACCGTTTGAGCTTGCCCAGCCGGGCGAACGAGGGATAACCGCCAAACAATTCATCGCCTCCCAAACCTGACAGCGCCACCTTGACCCCGGCAGAGCGCACCGCCTGCGACACGACATACGAATTAATACCGTCGCCGGTCGGTTGATCCATCGCCTGCAACGCCGCCGGCAATTCGGCCAGCAAACGCTGGTCATCCAAACGAATCTCGGTGTGCTCGGCGCCCACGGCGGTGGCCGCCAGCCGCGCATAATGCGCTTCGTCAAAGGCCTGTTCGTTAAAGACCACCGAGAAGGTATGCGGCTGTTGCCCCGTCGCGCGCATCAACGCCACAATCGCCGTCGAATCAATCCCGCCCGAAAGAAACGCGCCGACCGGCACATCGCTGACCAGATGCAAGGCGACAGCTTCGTGCAATAACTCGTTGACGCGGCGTTTGCTGGTTTCATAGCTTTGCCCCGCCGCGCTCGGTTCCGCGCAAGTCAACGCATCCCAATAACGCGTTTCGGCCACCTGCCCCTGTGCATCAACTTTCAACCAACTGCCCGGCGGCAAGAGGCGCACGCCCTCGATCAACGTGCGCGGCGCAGGCACCGATTGGTAGGCCAGGTATTCTGACAACGCGATGTGATCCAACTGGCGCGGCACCAAGCCCGTTGCCAACAAGGCGCGCACCTCTGAGGCAAACAGGAACTGGCCCTTGTGCGCGTAGTAATACACCGGTTTGATGCCCAGCCGGTCACGCGCCACAAACAACTCTTGCCGCGTGTTATCCCAAATCGCAAAGGCGAACATCCCGCGCAAGTGGGCCAGACAATCCGCCCCGTAGCGCGCATAGAGTTTCAGGATAATTTCAGTGTCGGATTGCGAGGCGAACGGTTCTCCGCAGTCGAGCAATTGCTGGCGCAAGGCGCGGAAGTTATAGATTTCGCCGTTAAACGTGATCCAGTACCGGCCATCGGGTGTGGCCATCGGCTGATGGCCGGCGGGCGAGAGATCGAGGATGGAAAGACGTGTATGCAACAGCGCACAACGCCCCTCTGCCACGACCACCATGCCACGATCATCGGGGCCGCGATGATCAAGCTGGGGCAAGACTCGCGCCGCCACTGCGGCAAGGTCGAATTCGTTTTTATGTGCTGTGAAGAAACCAGCAATCCCACACATTCAGTTTTCCTGGTCACATCGGATTTTGTGGTGACAGCCCCGGCGGGGCGAAATGTTTATAGTTGGAGTGCGAAAAGGCACGCGAGCCCCAGCGGGGCGGTATCTGCCTGCGCTCAGATGTCGCTCCTGACGGAGCTAAGCGCCTAATTTGGCTGGTTGCTATACACATTTCGCGCCGCTGGCGCTGGAAAACACCAAACCACAAAATCCGGTGGGACTAGCAGTTTTCTGATCGAACGTTCAAGCGCCGAACCATTGGGAAACTTTGGTCAGACAACAAAACAGTTAGGTAACAGCGTGATCAGCTTTCTGGCGGCGGCGTTTTGCTCAACCGCGCGGTTAAATCCCGATGCGCCAGCAAACATTCAAAGATCGCCCTTTCGTAGGCATAGCGCGCCGCGGCGGCTCCGCGAAAAGGCCCGCCCGCTATGCCGTAAGCATAAAGCCCCATCAGCAGCGGCATCACCCCCCATTTCCGCAACCGATCACGCCATTTCAAATGCGCGCCCGCTTCCAACCGCTGCATTTCTTGCGCCGAATAGGTAAGCTGCGCAGTGATCCAGCACTCTAACGGTTTGCGGTCATCGTGAAAAAGCGGGGCCTTGAATTGATACACCGCGCCATCCAATTGAAATTTATGTCCATGCCCAACCTGCAGCACCTGAATCATCGCGCGCCGGAAAAGTCGAATTTGCGCCGGATAGAGCGAGCCTGCCAGAGGCTGCCCAACCATGCAGTATTGGAAGGAAAAAAGCCCGCCATCATACGCGCCCGGCAAGAAGCGTTGAAAAATCTCTTCGACCAGGGTCTGGCTCAATGGCATATCCGCATCCAACGCCAAGACATACTCAGTCGCAATACCCGTCTGCTGAAGCCCAAACTCAGTTTGTTCTTTGAATGAATCGAAGGCGCGCACGCGCCAGTCAACATTGGGGAAGGACCGCGCAATCGTTTCGGTGTCGTCGTTTGATCCAGAATCGAGCACCACCACACGATCTGCCCAGGTCAACGAGGCTAGTGTGCGAGCTATGTTAGGCTCCTCGTTATAGGTCAGCAGCAGCGGTGTTATCTGACAAGGGACTTTTGCCGGCAGCATCTAGTTCAGTACTTTCCCCAGTTGAGATACCCGTTTCCCACTGTTTACCCTTGTCCGCAAATATCGGTGTATAAGCTGACCAATTGTTCGGCGACGGCAGACCAACGATAACGCTGGAGTACCAAATTGCGCGCGGCCTGTCCATGTGCCAAACGTTCAGCCGCCGACGTCAGCGCCTGGTGTAATGCCGCCTCAATCGCGCGCTCATCCAGCGCAACTACCCAACCAGCTCCCGCCGCTGTTACTTCATCGGCAAGATTTACCCTTTCGCTAATCAGTACCGGCACTTCACAAGCCATGGCCTCGACCAGGGAAAGACCAAAATTTTCCTGATGTGAAGGCAGGGCGAAGAGGCCGGCTCCCCGCAACGCGCCGCGCTTTTGTTCACCTTGTAACCAGCCCGCAAAGACGACGCGCGCCTCGCCGTTGGCAAGGCGCACCGTGCACCGCAATTGCTCGACATAATCCGCTGCGCCTTCGCCCGCAATCACCAGTTTCCACCTGCGCAACGAAACTTCATCCGTCAAGCGCAAAAATACTTTGATCAACGTTTCCAGGTTCTTTTTGGGGTGCAGCCGGCTGAGCGTCAAAACGTATAAACCCTCAGACAAGGCGGGATGCTGTGCTAGAAAAGGGTTCGCGTTAGTGGCAGGCCGCAACAACGCCTCATCCACACCTAAGGGAATTACTACACCATGTTGCAACCCCAAGGTAGTTTCGGCCAATTCTTTTTCGGCGCCAGCGGTGTAATGGATTGCCGCCGCCCCGCGTAACATCTGTTTCACACCCAAATGCCAGACGAGTTGCTTGCGAAAGCGCTTTTGTCGCAGGCCCCAAGGATCGAGATTGCCGATGGTACGGACAAGGTAAGGAATATGCTGACGGCGACAGGCACGCGCAGCTGCTAAACAAGCATGGGAAAAAACGGCGTGAATATGCACTAAGTCATATTTAGAGACATTCGTTCTTAGCCAGGAACCTAGCCCGCTTGAGTATTTGAACGCCTCGCTAAAGTCACGTTGAAAAAAAATTGTCGGCGTTCCTTGGTACTCATTCAATATTCCCAATAGCTCTGGCAACACTGCGGCACCATCGGCATTGGTGGTGGCAATCTCTGTAACAACGCCAGCATTTTTTAAGTGTGCGCAGATTTGATAAACAGCGTGGCTGGGGCCGCCGTAACGAGCCGCAACGGCAGGAATAACATGCAAGACCTTCACCTTTCTACCTCATGCTGCTTGCTTGAAAATCGCCTGCACCAAGCGTTGTTGAAAGCTATGCGCCGTAAAGAGCGCTTCATAACGGTGGCGGGATTGCGCCGACCAAAGCTCCCATTCCGTTCCCGCGCGCAGCAGGCGGCAAAGCGCCTCGACCAAATCATGTGACTTGGCCGGATCAACGGCGAGCCCGGCCTCAGGCGGATTTACGACCTCTCGCGCGGCATCAAAAACACTGACTAAGCACGGTCTGCCAATCCGCATAGCTTCGAGATAGACCAAGCCGAACCCTTCGGCGCGGCTGGGCAGCGCCAGGCACATACATTTTTCTAACAAGGCTTGTTTTTGCTCCTCCTCGACCCAGCCTAATAAATGTATTTGCTGTTCCAACCCCAACTGTCGTACCTGTGTAACTAGCTCCTCTTTGAGATTGCCTGTACCAATAATGCGCAATTCGGCGGTGGGTATTTTGCGCAACACCTGCGGCCAAGCCTGAATCAATTCGCGATGACCTTTGTAATCCTCGCTTTTTTCCAGGCGGCTAATCATCAAGGTGACCGGAGGCCCAGCCGGAGCCGGCGTGGCGCTTTCCAGCGCGCAATCAATGCCGAGTGGGACCGTGATGTGTGGGGTCGTGCTGTAAGCGGGATTGAAGCGCAAAAAACGCTGCCAAGTAAACTCGCTGTTACTGAGAAACAAATCAACGCGTCGGAGCGCCTGCCGATCTAGCCAGGGTAACTTGCGCCACGCTTCAATCCCATGCAAAAAAACAATTACCTTGGCTTTTGGCAAACGAAAAAATGGCAGCAGCTTCAACAGATTTAAGTGCCAAACAAAAACTGTTTGCACCGGCCAGCTTCGGCGTAGCGCCCGCGCCACAGCGGCCTGTCTGGTTTGGGCAAAATACGCCTGCCTGGTTTCCAAGCACGTCCCAGCAGGCTCAGCAGCGGTGGTTAAAGCCGGTGCGCCATAACAAAAATAATAACTCTGTTGCGGCTGTTGCTTTACAACCCCCTGCCAGGCGATGCGCCCGCTCGCCTGAATGCCGCCGTGTAAGCCATGTTCCGTAAACAGCCCAAGGATGCCGCCGGCGCCACCTACCAATTTACACGCCCTCTGCCGCCACGCGGAGCTAAGATGTTTGGCAATGTCCGTATCTGTCCTTCAGGTTGATCTTCAGGCTGAGTTGTATTCGTTTTTTGTATGCGCAATTTCCACAACAAAATTCGATTTACGAGCAAAGCCGTGACCAGCGCCGCACCAGCCGTCGTTGTCATTTCGCCGAGCGAACCGCCCACTTGTAAGAGGCCCAGCCCGGGCAAAAAATAGATCGCAAAACCCTGCCAATCATTTTCTTTCAACCGGGCGACAGCCCCTTTATCAATTAAACCAATTAACACTCCAATGACAAAAAAACCTATCACGATGCCGGTGTAACCAAAATTGATATAAAACTCCATCACTTGGCCGATACCGACGCTGGTATTTTCGCCGAAGACGATCCCGGTGTATTCAGTGACCAACCCTTCGCTACCGGCCCGAAAGGGTTTGTCAGGCCAGATGGCTCTGGGAATGAGCGCCAGGAATGAATTCAGAATCGTTTCGCCCTTGGCATACTCACCCCGTCCGTTCGACAAATAATCAACGGCGGCTCCCACCAAATAATTTTGATTCAGCCGCGAATCAATCAAGGTCAAATGCTCCTGGTTATTCAGATCAATCAGTTCAAAATGGCTAAAGGTCGTAACCAACCGCTCAAAGCGGCTGCCATAAGCCGCCCCACCCCAAACAGCGTCGCGAATGTCACTGCGGTCGCGCATGTAAGTAACAAAGACCGAAAGCCCTAAATACACACCCAGCACAGCGGCAATCACAACGTGCCAGCGTGGCCGGTAAAACGTTGACATAAAGGTCACCACAATCAAAATCGCCACTGTGCCATAACCAAGAAATCCTTGTGTGATAACTGTCAAAAACGGTAACAAAGGCAAGGTGGCAAACCAATAAAACAGTTGCCGCCATTTACGTTGCTGATAGGCTTGCCAAATCAATAACGCCAAACCAACAACCAGGAAAGTCCACCCGGCATTCAGCAATGCGCCCAAGGTTGGTAGATTGCCAAACAATGGGATCAGCACGAAATAACTAACCAGCGCAATCCCCAGGTAAATTTTCGCCAGCCAAGGGTCGGCTTGTTGACCGGTGGCTTGTATACGCGGCCAGCCTGTCAACCGCACGATTAACGGCGTCACAATGGCATTGCCAAGCGTAAAGGCTAAAAGCGCATACATTGTCGCTTCAAAACCCAACTCTACCTGCGGCGCCTGTGGTGTGTAGTACCACGGCAGCAGATAAATCAATCCGCCCAAAAAATGATTGACGGCCAAATTCAACACATACATTGTCCCCAGCCCCACCGTGCCCAGCCGGGTTTTCCATTGGCTGTAAACCAGCAGCAATCCCGCCACACCCCAACCCAAAAGGCTATTAAGTAAGAGATTGTTGCTGTTCATAAGTCTGTTCCTTGGTTACTGACGCTGGGCCAGTTCCTGCCGGCAAATCGCTTCAAAATCCGCCGCGACATCATCCCAGTTGCGCGGCTGAAAATTCTGATAAATGTTGTGCACCATTGCGGCCAACTCTTCCCGATGTGCATCACACCAACGCAAGCGCTCGACAAATGCCTGCGCATCACGAATCGGTAAAATCCAACCGGTTTCCCCTTCGCGCAAAATATCCGGCCCGCCACAATTAGTCGTTGTCAGGATCGGCAACCCGCTCGCGGCGGCCTGCCCCAGCACCACGGCAAAGCCGTCTTGAATCGTCGGGAAAACAAATAGATCAGCCCAGGCATACCAGGCTGGTAAATCCGCCTGTGCTTGTTTGGGGACAAACTCGACGCACTCAGCCAGCTTGGCAACGAGCCCCTTGACTTCCGGCACAACCGGCCCAACCATTCTGAACATGAACCGTCTTTCCCGTGCGCCAGGCTGGCACAAAGTTTGGATCACAGCAGCCAAGTCTTGAAAACCTTTTTGAAACGATAACGCACCCACGTATAAAACACGCAAGGGTGCACCGGATAGAATCCGTCGAGAACGCGCTTCAACTACTTCTGCTGCGGGCCGAAAGGCAGTGAGATTAACCCCCAACGGCAGCAACTTAACTTTTCCGCCCGCGATCCCTTGTCCCAAAAAGGTGTCGCGCGCAAATGATGACAACGTAACGATGAGATCGGTCAACGCATATTCTCTTTGCTCCCGCGCGATCATCCAGGCACTAGGATGATCCTGTTCGACACCCGCGCGCGCCGTTTCTTCGGCTAACAAGCGGGCTTGAGCGGCGATGTGGGCAGAGCCGCGCATCAGTATTTTTAGCTGCGCGTGACCATTGAGCATCTGTAAAATCTCTTCCGCCACTCCGCTCCACAAATGCGTGACATCCCACGCCTCTTTGCATAAGGTTTTGGCGGCCCAACGGCCAAAGAGCGAATGCCACCATTCATCGCGATTGACGAACTTTCGCTGCGGGTCTAAACGATGCGCAAGGCGCGTCAGCACACCATGCAACCAAAAACTCTTTACCCGATTTACCGGAAACCCAAAGCGTTTTACCGCCCACTTAGGATAATTGGTCAACAAGGTGACGTCGTGCCCGCGTCTTACCAAAGCACAGGCGAGATCGAAAGAATGAAACCGGCCATGCACGACCAGCGCTATCTTGAGTCGCATTGGTTTGCTTTTGCCAAGTCAAGCATCGTACTCAAACGATCACAATACGTATGCCGACCCGTTGTAATTAAACGGTGCGCAACACGCGCCATTCGCTCGCGTTCGGGCTGATGCTCTAACAGCCAGCGCGCTTTTTGTAACATCTCAGGGATCGTCAAAAAATACAGCGTTGCCTGACCCTCTTCACCAAAAATCTCGCGGTGCTCAGCCGTGTCTTCCGCCAACATACAAGTTCCGATAGCCGGAATTTCAAAACTGCGCATCACGTGGCCATCGCGATTGGCGCGCCTGACCAAACAAAGCGCAATTTTTGCTGCGGCTGTCGCTCGCCGTATTTCTCCTGGCCCAGCCTGCCCTAACGTCAATTGCCGGGTTTCCTTGAAACGTTCCCAATAACTGCCGTAAAGCGCAATGCGGATCCCAGTTTGTTGTAGAGCCGCAATATAGGGCACGCGGTCGCTATCCGCTCCGCCTACAAATATCAACTCTACCGCCTGTTCTTCCTTGTGCGCCTCGGCGGCAGCATAAAAATAGTCCGGGTCGTAGCCAAAAGGCAGATAAGCTACGTTCTTACAACCAAGCATAAACAGGTCGTTGATATTTGAGCGGCGTGGCGTAAACACCACATCGTAAGACAGCAAGGTTTTCATAAACCACGGTGCATAATGCTCCTTATTCCAAGGGTCGTCAGTTAGGAAGTTAAATCGTATAACGCCAAGGCTGCCGATTTTATTGAGCGCCTCAGCATTTACTGGAGACAAACCCGTAGTAATCAAATAACGAGGCGGCGAACTTACACATACCGCCAAGACCGTCTGGCTGAATTCAAATAATCGTGTCGGTCTCCTCTCGCAAAAATACCAGTTCAGCTTGCGCAACCAACGTGGGGCTTGATAAGCCTGTCCATGATCGAGAAATTGGTGCGAGTGATCTAGTTGGCTAGCAGCTTTTGACAAGCTCTCGCCAACATTTGTACCGCCTTTGCCACCGATCAGCAGAAGCTCGCAATTCAACTCGCAGCCTTTTCGCTCTCAAAATAAACTGAGGTCATGCTTGCCGAAAACCTCGCGCTTGTTACCTGGCAAAAGACTTTGCCAGTGAAAACAACCGCTCGCGGCAGCTTTCGAATAACGACACTGGCACCAACAAAGCCATGAGACTTGTCGCCCAAAATAAGAGCTTTAGCCAAACACGGTACGTCAGCGAAAAACCGATGGCGTGTAAATCGTGCGTTGCTTTGATACCCAGACATACGCCCAGCGCATATTTCCACGACTGCACTCGCCGATATTCAACCAACCAGAAGGGATAGGTAAAGCAATAAAGCTGCTGGAATACTTTTTCCAGAACGCTATTGCGCGTGTTACGAGTGAGCGCAGGTGCTATCGCATCGGAAATCAGCGGCCCAATATAGGCCAGCGGCAGCACACGCGTTTCGATAGGGCATGGCGACAAACGCGCACGTTTAGCGTAGCTATCAACCGACTCGCCAGGAATTTGTATATCCTTCCTGACCGTGGAAAGCTCTGTGAGTAACAGCGGTTTGCCAGTCGCTACGATGCGCGCCATTAAATACATCTGGTACATTTCCGAGCCGTCCCACTTATCGGTCACCAGTTTCTGGGCTTCGGCGCGGTCCAGTAACACACCGCCAACAAACGAGACATTGCGAAAGTGCGCTGCCGCAACGCGCGGGCCGGTGCCGGCAACGCCAGTCATTCTGACACGGCGCGTTACCGTTCCTGTGCGCCAGTCTTCAAAATTCGTAATCATCGCACCTGGCGAGCCATATTTTTTTATACAATCAAACAATTGCTGCAAGGTTTCAAGCCCAGCCAATGCGTCATCGTTGCCGTGCAGAATGCAGTACTGCCCCTGAGCTAACGCGATGCTGGCGCGTAAATTGGTGTCGTAACGCAAATTGTTTTCATGACGCTGGTAAGCAAAAGATAGCTGCGACACTTTTAGGTAATTCAATAACTCATTTTCCCGGCCATCCGTTGAACCACCATCTGAAATACAGACTTCGAATTCTCGAAAGGTTTGTACGTCCAGGGATTTGCAAGCCTCAATCAGAAACGAAGTCCGGTTGTATTGAGGAATACAGACCGAGAAAATGGGCGTTTCATTCAAACGGCGAATAACAGTCATAATGACTTGCCAATACTTAGGGGAAGCAGTATTGAATCGTTTTATTCCACCCCACGCGTCCTGCGGCCTCTCAATAAGCACTGCAATAGATTTCCCCTGATAAGAAACGTTGCCTGAATGCAAGATGCCAAGCGCCGTCCATCTAATTTCAAAACTGAACTTCCTGCTCTTTTTGTAATATACCAAATTCTCTTCAAATGAAATCTGGCAATCGCTTCCAGGGAGAGGCTCAGAGCATAATCACGAACAACCTCCAGACTCTCTTTAATGTCTCGATTAGTCCGAAATGAGTTTGAAGAAACATTATTATCGCTTTGCCGGTATAAAATCAGGGTCCGTGGAATGTATTCAATGTCCCATCCGCTCGACAGACACCGTAGAAGCCATTCCCAATCACCCATTTGTGGCATGTTCGCTTTGAATCCGCCAATCGCCTCGAATGCACGCCTTCTTATTGCGCAGCCTGAGATATGCCACCAACAACCTCGCTCAATGGTATCTTTGACCGAATCTTCTGTTCCCTTGATAATTTCTATCTCGCGCCACGGGTTATCTTCTCCGTAATCAATACGCCCATCGGGGTGGAAATTATCCCAACTTGAGCAAATCGAAGCTACATTATCACCGCAACTTTGCATGCGTTCAAACATCATTGGCAGCCAATTAGGCTTCGCAATATCATCCGAATGGAGCAATAGAATCCAATCTATTTCGGCTGGCAAATTAACGATCGCATTATTCACATTACCCCTTTCACCTTGATTCTTTTCACTGTGCATTATTCGAAAAGGAGTGTTACCCATCCAAACTTGATTAGCCAACGCCATTGTCCCATCTGTTGAAGCATCGTCAGCAAGACAAACTAAGCTCAGTTTGTCACAGCCACCACGCTGCACAGAATTAAGCGTTTCGCTCAAAGTCAATGCGCTATTATAAGTTGGAATAATAAGTGCTGTTTTCAAACTAGGCGATGTACAGAAAAGGCTAATTACATCTCATTGAAATCAATTCGCTTAGCCACAGTCATATCCCCAACCGTAGAAAATGTAAAATCACCGAACTCAAGGGCGCTATAGAAGACTCGCTCACAAGTCTCATCATGCAATTCAATAACAAAGGATTTAACGTTTTTTATCCAACCCTGGTAGTTTGAGGAAAACACAATCGCCTCAGATCGCTCAATATCCAGTTTAAGTATATCAAGCGGCTTACCTTTCCAATTCGCATTTTCCAGTATCACTCCTATATCAACCGCTCTTACATCGGGAGCCTCTCCATTGCGACACTCACGCACTTGAGTGCTCCATTCTTTTCCATCCTTGTAGGAGCCACGACATACTATAAGTCCTGTCTCATGAGACCAAATACCTGCATTAATTAGAGTAACTCGATCTTTGTATGCGGCAAGGTTACGCTCCAGAATTGCAAAATTACCGCTGTCCGGCTCGACTGCAATAACATGTGCTAACGGAAATCGAGATAAAAAATACGCTGACGAATATCCTACATTGGCGCCTCCATCAATTATCAACCGTGGCTGAGCCTGATCACTAATACATGAGTATTCTTCGTGAATAAATATGTGCTTAAAGACCTCTCTATCACTCGAATCGAAGCGGCAGAATAACGGGTAATCACACAACTTGGTATAAAGCCGGTAAACCGCTCGCGGTTTATACCCTAATGAGGCAATGATCTGCCAAAACCTTTCTTTTAGTAAGAAAGCGAGAGCGCCCCAAATACCGAGTCTACTGGCTCTTGCTTGATAATCACATAATCGGGAGCTAACTTTAACAAGCCCGCCTTCTCTCCAAACGGCTAAGACTCTTTGATAGAGTGGCCAGGTATGTCGCCCTTTTGACTCCATAATCAACTCTACATTTACTCGAACGGTGATGTTTTAAGTCAATTCTTGAATTACTGGTACAAACTGCTTCTCATAGCCCCACTCCACCATAATCCGTTGCCGTCCGCATTCCCCCATTGCACGCATCTCTGCCGGATTTTCGCAGAACCAGCGTAGCGTTGCAGCAATGGAAGCCGCGTTCGTTGGATCGCACGCCAAGCCGTAGCCATTCGCCACAAACATCTCACGCCAGTCAGGCAGTTCGCTCACGATTAACGCCAAGCCACTAGCCAAGTAATCGAATGGTTTGTTGGAGGCCCCCGTCATAGCTTGCAGATTCAAATCGTTGCTGCCAGAGGGCATAAAAGCCAACCCAATGTCGCACTGCCGGCACAGCGTCAATAATTTGTACCGAGGTATGGCGTCAACGAATTCAACACGTGCCGCAATACCCAAGCGTACAACCAACTCTTTTAACTCATTTACATAACCTAAATGCCCGACCGTTTCATACCCTACTACACGTAACTTTACGGTATCCGGCAATTGCGCTAGCGCCTCAATCACAGTTGGCGGTAAGCGATCAGGCACAATCGAGCCGTGATAAAGCACCCAAAAATCACCTTGGTGCGGCGAGCGAGGCGGAGCAATTTCTTCCTGGCGCGGGCAGTTCCAAACGCACAATAAGTTGCTGTTGGTCTGGGTTGCTTCCCTGAATTTTTCCAGCCGTCTTTGATTCGGTAGGATGCAAAGACGTGCGCGACCAGCCAGACGGCGCCTGACATCCATGCAGAGGTGTAGGAAAAAGCTTTCTTGCGTTGTTACAGGCGAATCGTGTTCGTGATAAACCACACTGAGGCCGGGCAGGAAACTCAATACTAGCGCTACCGGCGTGGACAAATGATCCGAAGCGTAAATCCATTGCGGGCGCCAGCGTATTACCCAGAGTAACACCCAACAAGCGAAACATAGGTAATGTAATTTTTGCCGCCAGCCCGCCGGACTGAACGACATCTGGCGAACCTGGATTCGTTCGTGCGGGGGGAAGCGCAATTCATTTGCGCCCAGAGACCCGGTTCCTAAAAACAAAACCTGCCAGCCATCATTGGCCAAAATTCTTGAGCTATGTTCGAGCGGTGGATAACCTGCCGGGTTGGTGTATTGCAGATACAAGATTTTCACATCAACCTCAATATCGTGATTCTTAGCAAGTGACTTTGCGTCTCGACTCAGCGGTAATCAACCAAGCAACTCACTGACAACTCACTTCTAAATGACCGAGCATCTGCAATTCTGATTCACGCCCTGCTAAATGATAGACGTGTTGTCCGTTTAGCATAGATAAACAATAGCCTGCTTGTCTGATTTGTTTATCAATGTGTGAACATGCTTCTTGGCCGATGATGGTTGGATGATATTCGAGCGCAATATATTCAATAACTTGCCGTTGCAGCGTCTGTTGTGCGCCCTCAACAATTTGCAGTTCCGCGCCTTCACAATCCATTTTCAATAGCCGCACCTTGTTAATCTTGTGCTGCTGAAAAAGATCATCGAGCGTCTGCATGGCCACCGTTTCTCGCTTTGAACCTAGCTTCCAATGACGTGAAAGGCTACTGGCACCCGTATTCGTTGATGGGCGCAAGAAAAGCTGTGCTTCACCTTTGCGCGAGCCAAGTGCTATTGGATGGACAGAAATGTTTGTCACAGCATTGAGTTCAATATTCTTCTTGAGCACATGCTGTAATCGGGTTTGCGGCTCGATGCAAAAGACTTTGCCAGCTCCAACCAAAGTGGCAGCGAGTATCGAGAAATATCCCTCGTTCCCGCCTATATCAAAAAAATTATCACCAGGCCGTAACAAGCCCGTTAGCAGATTAGTCATTTGCTGTTCGTATACAGATTTCGCTAGAAGCTCATTGCCAAAGACTGAAACGGGGTCGGCCCAATAAATATGACCCAAATTCGTTTTGATGGGGATACGTCGAATCATCAATAATGTTTTGAGGAATGCCCCAAGCTGAGCAGGGCGAACACGCAGTAAGAGGTTATAGAGAGATAATTTCATATGTTGATTATCTTTGTGTTGCCGGCTACCGCACTAAATACCGATGAATACTCAGTACCTCAGAACAATTCATTTGCTTTAGTTGCTATAAGTAGCTTTGGCAATAACTTCACCATACCAATCAATAAAGCTGACCTTTTCTCCGTTAATCTTCTCGACATCGTATCCGTGTTCAGCCAATACACCCAGTAGCGAATCGCTTGTCGTCCCTGCTTCTGACCAGGCATACGGGTGAACTTCAATGTAAATTACCCGTGGCCTGCGTTGTGCGTCGCTCAGCAATCCAGCGGCACCCCGCAGAACGTGTTCTTCGTAGCCTTCAACGTCAATTTTCAACACGTCCAGGCGCTGCTTTGGGAAAAGGCCGTCGAGCGTGACGCAAGTTACTGAAGAAGTGGTGGAGGTGGCGCTTTCGGTCACGTGTCCCGTGATCCCCTGGGCATCAAAATAGACCATCCCGTCAATGGCCCCGGCAGCAGCCTTAACGCACTGCACTCGATTGTCCAAATGGTTCAAGGAAACATGCTTTTGCAAAGCCAAGTGATTTATTGGGTCCGGCTCAAACGCCGTTACTTGTCCACGTGCCCCAACACGTTGGGCGATAGCGATTGTGTAAAGACCGATAAATGCCCCAACATCCGCCACACGATCACCAGGCTTGATTTCACTCATTAACCGTTGCCAAACATCTGGCTCGTATACCTCACCCATTTGCCGAAAGCGCGGTAAAATGAGAATCCGATCCGATTCGTTAATTATCCTTTGCAGCCCATTCTTATTTGTTAGTGACACTGCCCAGTCATAAAGAGGGCGCACTCCATCCCAAAGCCAGTGCGCCCGCTCGAAAAGCTTGTGGTGGCGCACTGAGAGAAGGATTTTTTCAGCTACGTGCATAAATGAACTTGGTCTGCCTGCTTATTTTCATCTGCTGATAATCTGCAAGGTATCTGCAAAGGTACAAGTCGCTGATATAAAAGTAACATCTCTTGCGCCACTGCCTTGGTCAACCGTGGCGGTCGAATCCCTTGCCGAAGCGCAGCTAACAAATCAGGTTGTTCGTAACATTGTTGCAATAAAGTGGCCCAGGAGTTGACTGAATCTGCTTCGGCCAACAACCCATTTATACCATGCGTTACCAACTCCTCGATCCCACCCAAACGCGAACCAAGCACAGGCGTACCTGCCGCAAAAGCCTCAAGCACAACCAATGGGCCAGTCTCTAACACACGTGAGGGCACAGCAAGCAGGTGATACTCACTTAAAAGCGTAACCACATGCTGACTCGGTACCGCAGGAAGAAAGCGAATCCGGGCATCACCGGCAGCGAGTTGGCGCAACTGCTCGGCATAATGGTCTGCGCCTGTTTGCAGAATTCCATAAAGATCAAGCTCAAGCTCCAAGCCTGGCAAAGATCGCACGGCCTGGATCAGCAAATCCACGCCTTTTGTATGATCGAACCTGCCTAAAAAAACGATGCGTAAGGGATGTGCAGGAAGATTCTTATTAAGAGCAGGGAGAGATTCGTTGTTGGACAAGCCATGACGCGAGACAGCGATTTTTTCAGCAGGCACACCATTGCGCAATAACAAATCTTTTGTCCATTGGCATAAGGCAATGACTTGGTTTACTTCGCGCATCAGCGAGTGAAAGCAGGAGTGCCGCAATTGTACTAAGCCTGGCATCCGCAGGGCAGTCCAGATTCCGCCTGACAACCCTGTGGCCCCGACCAAATTACCCAGCGCGCGCGGCAGATAACTCAAGGCTTGCGCAGTGTTACGCCCCAAGCCATGCGCGTGCAAAGTGCAAGCCGTGCATGTACGCACGCTTAATTTGCCATCACAGACTTCATTACCCCAGCGCAGCAACGTTCCGCGCTGACAGGAAACCGTAGGCGTATGATAGGTGAACGCCACTTTGATGTTACGCAGCTTGGCGGCACGCACGAGACGTAACGAAACACCACGTGTGAAGGCGTGCAAATGAACGATGTCTGGCTGTTCCTGATCAAGAATCTCGGCAAAGGACTGCGCCGCCCGTTCATCGCCCTCGCCATACATCTCACGCAAGTCTTTTACGTAACTGGTTACCGCAAAGCGGCGCACCGGCAAACCAGCAATTTCGTATGCCTCGCTCTTTTCACCTGGCGCGGCAACGAGCGATGGCGCACCAAGTTGGACAAGCTCGCGCGCCAGAGACTCAACATAGATTTCTGTGCCGCCCACTTGGTCAGGGTAAAAACAAAATGGGACGTGAATGATTTTCAAAAATTACAGCCAGTTGCTCATTAATGGCGTCAGCACAGTTTTGATATGCATTTTGATGGATTCGTATAGACGACGACCAATGATTGTTCCCAAAAATTGCCGCAAAATTGGCGGCCGCATTGCGTAAGCGGGTCTATATTGCAACGCGTGCCAAAAACAGCGGCGGGCATCTGCGTCATATTGGCAGCCAAAATACTTCGTTGCCATGTCGAGATATTGCGAGCCATAGATTCGCCGTCTGGCCTGCTGCTTTTTGCTTTCGAGTGGCAAAAATTTTTCAGGCGTGCCGTATATGTGATCGAGTAACCAGAAAATTGAAGGTTCTTCGCTTTTATTAACGACTACTTTATGGTGATGGTTTTGGCTGTGTACCCGGTAATCGGCCAGCACTTGATCAATGTAATAAAAGTCGTACTCACGCGCCATTTTCAAGGTGAAGTACCAGTCGTTAAAGGCCAGCCATTCGGGAGCGGGCAACGCGTTTAACCAGGCTTCGGCACGCGCCATTACTGTGGGCGCGCAAATAAAATTCTTTTCCAGCAGCGTAATTAACTCATTGCCTTTGACATCCTTGCCGCCGTGAATTTGATCACATCGTTCAATCGTTATAACACCTTCACCGTTTATGACAGCGGCATCACCATAAACCATCCCAACCTCGGGGAACTGGGCGAATTTCGGCATAACCAGCGAGAGATAATTCAGGCGATAACGATCATCGGGGTCTATGCGCGCGATAAACTCTCCGCGCGCCTCAGCCAGTCCTTTATTGATTGTTTTGGCGTGGCCGAGGTTGACTTCATTGGCCAGGAAGCGAATACGCTGATCAGTGTATGAGCGAACAACTTCGATGGTGTTATCGGTCGAAGCGTCATCAATAACGATGATTTCATAATCGAAATTACCTTCCTGCTTAAGAATACTATTCAGGCAATCAGGCAAATAACGCGCGTAATTATAACAGGGAACAACAAAGCTGATTTGCGGTGAGTTATTCACAGGCATGACGTTTAACGATGCGTGCGGGGATTCCGACAACAGTCACATCTGGGGGAATGTCATCAATGACGACAGCGCCTGCACCCACGACAGAACGTTCACCAATACACCGTTTTTCAATCACGGTAACGGCTGCTCCAATAGAGCAGCCGTTACCCAACTGGACGCCTCCGCAGAGAGTAGCTCCGGGGTTGAGATTGCAGTAATCCCCGATCAGGCAATCGTGCGCAACACTAGCCTTCACATTCAAAATGCTGTGGCGTCCGATCCGCGCCCGCGTGGTCACAAGACTGCCCGGGGCTAAAAGAGTACCTTCACCGATCTCTACACCCACGCCCACCCAGGCGGATGTATGATGTAAAGTCACGGCCTGCAAGCTGGGCAACGCCAGCTCTTCGATCTGGCAAACAATTTTCTGCCGCAGTGGATTGCTGCCCAAAGCCGTAATGTACCCCACCCTCCCATACTTGCGAACCAACTCAGGCAAGGCATTTATTCCACCAAGTATGTGGGAGCAGTGCCAAGGCCCCGGAGGTTTTCCATCATCCAGCACACCCAGTAGCTGGCAGCCGAGGTCAAGCGCATACGCCGCTACTTCCGCACCGTGGCCACCGGCGCCAATAATAACAAGAGGGAAATCCATGCCTTTTTATTTGCGCGCCGTAGCCATCATTTCCAACATGCCGATGAGACTGCGATGGTCACGATTGCCCAGTTCGGATAGCTCTTTCATCCACTTGGCATTCCGATAATAGACTGACTCGGGGTCGGCAATGCGGCCCGTGACAATGGCCTCGATGATCTCCTCTGCCCCAGTCTGCACTTTCACGGTGGGCGCAATGCCTTCATCCTTCATGCGTGCAACAGAGACGTGATAATTGCGCAAATCCGGATTGTCGAGTTTCACAAACACGGGCCGGCAGGCCGGATTGATGCGCTGAAAAATCTCCACCAAATCCACGACGCGAAAGTTCTCGTGCGCGATGTTACAAATGAGATGTTTGTGCGCCGGATTTTCTGCGAAATAGATGAATGCGCGGGCACAATCCGCCACGTGCAAGAAAGGTCGCCATTGCTGTCCATCGCCAAACACGCGCACCTCGTTGTACAGCGCGGAGCAATAACTGAAGATGTTAATCACCAGATCGAACCTCATGCGTGGCGAGTAACCGTACAGCGTGCCGTTGCGCAGAATGGCCGGACGCCACTTTTCATCAGCGATACTGAGTAGGAACTGATCCGAATCAACCTTCGATTTCGCATAAGCCGTCAGCGGATTCGTCTGCCCATCCTCATCCACTTCGCCGGGAGCCTCACCATAGACTGAGCAGGAAGATGAGAACACAAAACGGATGCCACGCTTCTTGCAGGCCAACGCCAGATCGCGAGTGGCCTCGAAATTGACCTCCTCGGTAAGCCTTGGGTTCAACTCCGCGCTCGGATCATTCGAGATTGCCGCGAGATGAATGACCACCTCAATGTCCTTCAACAACAACTCTGTGGCTTTCGCGTCTGCCAGCAAGGTGCATATATCATCGCGTACAACCTCTACGGCGGGGCGCATGGCACGGAGGTGCTCCATGCCAAAGTAGCCGATGTCCAACGAACGGACACTGTGCCCACGCACGAGTAGTTTGGGAATCAAAACGGAGCCAAGATAGCCTGCGCCGCCGGTTACGAGGATATTCATACTGAAAGCTCAGGGTAACAGTAAAATGTAAGGCTGAGGTTTCTGCCGCTTAGCGGCAGTTGAATTTAGCCGTGGGTTTTCAACCCACGGATTACAATCGTGTGATCTGCGCGTCGCGTCAGCGACGCCTGAATTCAGGCGTCGCTGACGCGACGCGCAGCGCAGGCATTTTCTTCCCGGCGTTGAAAACGCCGGGCTAAACTCAGGTCGTCGCTAACGCGACTGCAAATTCGGCCTTACATCTTTAACACTACCAAGCTCGAATTGGGTTAAGAGATAAATCGAAATGCAAACGTCAGTAAGGTACAAACAAGTTACAGAGAGGCATTGTTTCTGCTTTGGCATTTCCATTTCAGCTTTGTTAGAGCTTGAAATAACCGGCTGCTGTTGCGAACAGATATTCCAGTTCCTCATCGCTCATCACTGTATGCAACGGCAACGAGACCAGGTTATCTTTGATGGCGTTCGTGAAGCTCAAATCCTGCTCACGATACCGTCCACGGTAAAATTTCAGGCTGTGGTTGGCCGTGTAGTAGCGGCGGACAGCGATCCCCTTGTCCTGCATGTAAGCTACAAAAGCAGTCGCCTCCTCATTGAGGATGATCGGGAAATAAAGATACGGGCACTGGACTTCCGCCAGCACCTTCATCGTCTTCAGCAAGCCCCGGGATTCCAAACCGCTGAAGAATTCGACGTAACGCGCGGCGTTCCGGGCGCGGCTCCGGATGATGAAATCCGCCTTGGCGAGGTTCCGCAGGCCTACCAGAGCGCAAACCTCGGTCATCTTTGAGTTCAGGCCAGGCACGTCTACATCGCCGCGCACCTTTTCATACTGGCCGAAGTCGCGCAGACGGCGCAGCAGGTCGTCAATCTCATGATCATTCACGATGTTACAGCCACCCTCCATGCTGTTGAAGATTTTCGTGGCATGGAAGCTGATCATCTCGCTGAAGCCGTACTCCCAAGCATGTTTGCCCTTAAAACGCGTGCCGAAGGCCGGCGCATTGTCCAAGATGACCGCCAAGTTCTTTTCCCGCGCGATCTGCCGGAGCCTTTCGAGGTTCACGATATTTCCGTAAGCGCCCACCGGCAGGATCATCCGCACGTCCGGGGAATCCACCAGCGCCTTTTCAATGTCCAGCACCAGGGTTGCATCTACGTCACAAAAGACCGGGCGCAGATTGTTCATCACTACCGCATTGATCGTGCCGGAAAAGGTGAACGAGGGAACCAGCACCTCGAAGGATTCATGCGGCCCCACTTTCAGCTTGTGCTTCCAAGCTTGAATCAAGTGGTACAACGCCATCTCTCCGTTACAATTCACAGAGGGCTTGATCTGGCAACCATAAAATTCCTGGAGCTTGTCTTCAAACATCCTCACATGCGATGAGTTATTTGTGACAAGGCCGCTCTCAAGACATCTGGCAAATTCATCCGCAATCTCTGCAATACCAGGCATGAAGGGTTTGACGATGTTGATATTCATGAAAAGAAGTCTAGTGCCAGCCGTAAGCGCGCATCGTTATTGCCGAAACCAAAAATAATATCCGTTACACGGTATTTGAGATCATCGCCCAACTGTTCGACACCACCAAGAATCACACTGCCACCAAAGGCCTCACCGGCCCGTTGCGGCTGACAATCATCAAGATAGCCTGAAATTTCATATTCACCAGATTGACGCAAAATATCAGCCACCACCAAGGCGTGCCCTGAAGCTCCTCAGATAATTATTTTATGCACTGTAAGAAAACGAATGCCCCATGCGAAGCAAGGGGCGCTCCAACCAGCGCCACGAAAGGCAGGCCAACACAATTGTTAGAGTTAGCGCCAGCAGTGTCACCAGCAATTCGAGAAAGTTTGAAATTCGCGGTTCGGCACTAAAGAAATAGCTGTGGCAAAGACCCAAAATCGGCATGTGAATCAGGTATACGCAATAAGAAATCGCCCCCAAGCTAAGCAAGAACGGCGTTCTCAAAACTACCCCTAGCCATGATTCACGATGGCTTACGGCTAATGCAAGCAAGACCGCGTAAAAAAGCGCAATCCACGTAAAAGCGACGGCTTTTGTTATCGTGCCAGCCTGTGGGTATTTGATTGTCAGCCAGCCCATGCCGAGTGCCAAAATAACAAAGACTTGATAAAGCAATTGACGACGATTCACCACAAACTTCTGAAAATCATTGCGGCGAAATAACCAAGCCACGAGTACGCCTAACATCAAGCTATCAGCCCGCGTTGCTACCATCATTTCTACTAATCCATCGCCAGCTATAAAGCCTTGCGCATGCCAACGTGCGAAAGCAAATCGAAAAATTGGCGCAGCGATAATTGAAAAAAGCACAACCCAGAGCAATTTACGCTCTGAGAAGGTCCGGACAAGAAATGGCAAGATAAAATAAAATTGCTCTTCAATCGCCAGCGACCAAGTAGGCGCAAGCCACAGCGCCCAGAAGCTGCGGCTATCGAAATAGAAGTTCTGTGTAAATGTCAGATAAGACCAAAGTGGCGCGGGGTTTTTGAAAAGCCAATATGAAAGCGATGTGCCGAATATAAACAAGAGCACGAAAAACAAGATGATATTCAGGTAATACAATGGAAAGATTCGGCAAATTCGCCGGACATAAAAAGCTCGATAATAATTGGGCGAAGCTGCCTGCCGGAGCAAAATTCCGCCAATGAGAAAACCAGAAAGCACGAAAAATAAGTCAACGCCCGTCCACGTCAGACGAAAGCAAGCCAGCACGTATGCTCCAGGTGAGCCAGGTTGAAATTTAATAGCACCCACGAAATAATGTAAAAGTAGAATCAGCAAAATCGCCAAGCCGCGTAAGCCATCCAGCTCCGTAATTCTCAGCGCGTTTTCTGACTCAGCCTTTTGCGTCATCAGCAATGATTCAGATAACCGCCGCCGACTGCTGGGATCGTCTCAATTGGCGGCGCAACATCTCAGGCAGACACGAACGATACAGTTGGCCGAAGCGCTCGGCTTGTTCCTGTCCAAAATTTCGCGCAATAAAACGGTAGTATTTTCGCTCGCGCTCGTATTCAGGCGGGCCAAGCTTTTTGGCTAACGCAAAAGCCCGACGCGCGGCAGATTTGGCATTATTCCTGAATAACATCGAACCTGCTCTAGCCGCGGCTTCGGCCAAGTCAAAGCGATATTTTTCAGGCAATTCATCGGCAAGCTTAGTAATTGCCTCAACCGCCGAGCCCCATACCTCTGCCTGTTTTTTACTACGGCTGTTAGAGCGCAATCTGATGTGAATAAGCGGTTCGTCTATGACCGCAATTGACGGGTCGGTCGCAGCAAGGCGGACATGAAAATCATAATCTTCCGACTGCCAAAGGTCTTTTCGGTAGCCACCAATTACCTGTATCTTGCTTCTTAAATATGTTCCGGCAGGAACAAGAATCGCTCCCTGAATTGCCTGCCTGACCCAATCAGTTACGCCAGTGCGTTTGTTTAATTCAAGCACTCGCTCACAGGCAAGCTCACCATTTTGATAAGAAGAAATTTCCGTCAATATCCATTCCGCTTGCGTTGCCTCGATGGCTTGGCTGACCCGTAAACACCAATCCGGGTGAAATAAATCGTCTGCATCTTGAAAATGAATGTAATCTGACTGACTTTCTTGTAACAGGATATTTCGTCCGTAAGACGGCCCGCGATTAATACTTCCCCGAATCACTTTGGCTGGGCATCGAAGTGGTAGATATTGTTCAGCCGCAGCAGTTGAGGCATCGTCATAAATCAAAATCTCATCAACCTGGCAAGTTTGTTTGAGCAAAGACTCAAGGAATTCTGTTAATAACTCTTTTTCGTTATAATAGGTTATCAATACCCCAATCGTTCTTTTCATGAGCAACCCAACATAATACCAGTGATGTAAACACAAGCAAGAAAACGTATTTGAGGGTATTTGCGCTCAATTTCTAAAATAGCAGTACGATATTGAAAAGGGCGCTTTATCATCCCTAATAAACGTCCTACAAAAAACTCTATGCCAAGCAATTGACTGTCCCCTTCCCCCCTCGAAAACAAAAACCGTGGAAGTATTCTTATCGTTTTAGCAAGACTCCTTATCACATTGATCAACTGCCAAGCCCAGGTTTTCTTTATGTGACCTAGTGAGCTTTCCGTTCGGTAATACCCGAAACGAAATAGATATGGGTCGAGCAAAACTGACGACGCGCCAAAGCCACGATGCAACCGTCGCAAATACTCCCAAGATAATCGTGAATCAGGTAAAAAATGCTGAAACCTCAAACGAGAGTCATACCATAATTTCCAACCAGCTAATCTTAGTGCATAGCTTAACTCAGTATCGCCACCAGAGATTAACTGATCCCCCTTTCTATCAGAGCATAAGTGAGCGAACCCTTTCTCAAGAATGTCTGCCCATGCTTGTTTTCTCAACGTCAATCCGGCCCCCCATAAGCCTTTAGATGTATGAATCTCGCCAGTCTGCTCTGCTTGCGAGCCTACTGCGTAACTTCCTTTCACTCGGTCAAACCATTCCGGCAATGGCATGTTAGAGACTGGTTCACTAAATCCGCCGCAAGCCCCAATCATTGGATTGGATGACATTACCTCAGTAACAATCGCTACCCAATCATCACAAACCCAATTATCATCATCAATGAAACTAACAAGCTCATATTTCGATTCTGCTATGCCGCGCAATCGTGCTTGACTCAACCCCGGTGAAGGCTCTCGAACCACTCTCATTTCCAAACGAGAATCTTTAGACCAACACCTGTAGGCGACTTCAGTAGTGTCATCTTGAGAGGCGTTATCTACTACTATGACCTCGCAATGAACCTGTTCAGGGATGTTTTGAGATTTAATGAAAGACAAAGTTGCTGATAAACGAGAGCTACTATTGTAACAACAAATAACTATGCTCACGCCAAGAATATCGCTTTGATTATACATTGCATTCAAATTCTCACCATTACATCTCGGCAAGATTAGTTATTTACCTGAATACCTTTTTCGCTTCTTTTCCCAGCTCGTTTCATTTTCATTGTCCAGGCTGCCAAGAGAGTCTTGAAATACCAGCTAACAGGTTGTGATCCATTTTCAACTTGAACAAGCCATTTTTCTTGATGTGCCTGACTCTGCCCCAAACTCATCCACGGAAACATTTCAGGGTGAATGATCGACTGAATTCGTTCTTCTTTACCAGCAGCATTTTGTGACCTTGTCGCGTAAAATAAGTTCTGACGATACCAAGGCTCAATACTTTGTACACTCCATATAAGCCTTCGCGGCCATTCATCACAAACATAGCCTTCATTGTTAAATAAAGCTTGCCAATAATCAGGCCATTGGCAATTAATATGGTTTTGTCCAGGCTGTCCTGGACAGGCGGCTGAAAAAAAAACTCTATCAGAATGCGCTGTTAACGTCTTTATTAAATTGGGCGCATGCATATCACCAATATGCTCAGCGACCTCAAGGCACAATGCAACATCAAATTTTCGTCCCAACTCCCACTGACACCTCAAGTCCTTTTGTAAAACTAAATGGCTAGCGACGTGTAGCTTGCCTCGGTCTACTAATTTTCCATCCACACCGACAACATCGCTTATGCCTATTAATTGAGCAGCCTGCAACCAAGTTCCCGTTCCGCAACCAACATCTAGCAAACTTCGGTATTGTCCAGTTTCGAATATAAGTTTTAACGTGGACTCGGCTCCATTAATGGTATGCAAGTTGGAGTCGTGCTCGTAATTAATTTCCATCATTCATTGCTTCTCAATATAACAGACTCCCGCAAATGACTTTATTCTCTCAGCGAAAGAATTTTTACTTAAAAAATCATGAACAGCACGACTGCATCCATCCCAAGTATAATAATCATCAAGAATAACCACCCCACCTGGAGCCACCTGACAAAATAGATTATCCAAACAAATCATTGTAGATTCATACCAATCTGCGTCTAAACGCAGCAATGCGATTTTCTCTTGAAGTTTATAGCCTGGGATAGTGTCAACAAACCAGCCTTTGACTAACTCATACTTTTTGACGCGACAGGCTTTCATCACTTCATCAGCGTATTCAGGCTCAGCCTTGCAGTTATCGAAATAGTACTCGCCAACTTTATTATTCTGCCAAGCAATCGCTGCCTCTCCATCTATTTTCTGCGCAACTGGCAAACCTTCAAAACTATCAAAAAGAAAATATTCTCTCTCTGCACCTAATATCTTAGATACACCTGCAATCATTCCCCCGCGCCAAACACCGCACTCAACAACGCATCCTTGTATTGCTTTGAAACCGTCTGCTATTTTCAAATTTGCAATATAATATGACTCAGGAATCATCGTATAATTCTGAAATTCCCTGTAAATTGCTTGATTGTGACCTCTTTCGATTTTCTCGCGTACAATGCTTTTCGCTCTCTGCATTATATTTATTCCCATATAAACTTTCAGCGGCTAACTAGCAGAATAACTATAGCTAGATTTCGGCACAATATAACCATGGTCTGCTGTATATGGGAAAACGCGCCCTTTTGTCGGTGGCGTAATGATATTAACAGAGGCAGCATTTTCAACGTAGTCGTAGGTTAATGTATTGTGTGACCCAATCCAGAAATTCAAGAAATAAGTTAAGGGAATCATCGGTGGCAAGAACACACTCAAGCTAACATTGTGCCTGCCTGGCTGACCACAGATGAAGGGTGTTGGAGATGGCAGTGCTTGCATAACTGACGCTTGCATTGCGTTGCAAATATCTATGGCAATAAAAGCATCAGCGCAACTTTCTAGGCATGATATTTCGATCTCACAACTTAACACATAATTTGACTGATCTTCTAATAACGTAACTTCAATTGATTCAAAGTACATTGGGGTTATTAGATCTGCTTTCGTGTTTGCCTTAACCCAGGACCTTTCAACTTGCGTGCGCTCAGAATAAACTTGAATGGCTTTAGAAATGCCGCCATTAAAAACAACTTGCCCTTCATTTAAAACGACTCCCCTTTCGCAAAGTGTTTGCATCGCTTGGAGATTATGACTAACAAATAGTATTGTTCTTCCGCCTCGTGCTACATCTGACATCTTGCCCAAACATTTCTTTTGGAACTCAGCATCACCGACGGCCAGCACTTCATCCACAACTAAAATCTCCGGCTCCAAATGCGCTGCCACAGCAAACGCCAGCCGCATATACATCCCGCTGCTATACCGTTTGACCGGCGTATCAAGAAACTTTTCGATCTCGGCAAACGCCACAATCTCGTCAAACTTGCGTGCGACTTCGAGGCGTGACATGCCCAGGATCGCGCCATTCAAATAGATATTCTCGCGCCCAGTCAGTTCCGGGTGAAAGCCGGTGCCGACTTCCAACAAGCTGGCGATGCGGCCTTTGATTGAAACGCGGCCTGTGGTTGGTTCGGTGATACGGCTCAGGATTTTGAGCAGGGTAGATTTGCCCGCGCCGTTGCGTCCGATGATGCCGACGACTTCGCCTTGTTCAATTTCAAAGGAAACATCTTTGAGCGCCCAGAAATCTTCTTCTGAAGGGGACTGGGAGTTAGGGGCTAGGGACTGGGAGCGAAAGAGCGATTTAGCGCGGTTCGCAATGACATCGCGCAAGGCCGTATAGCGTTCGCGTTGCTGGTGCTGGATGCGGTACTTTTTGCCTAGATTTTCGACGCGGATTACGACTGACACAAATGATAGTTGAGAATCGTGATAAAACTTTCAGGGCCGAACAATTTAGCCACAGAAGTACAGAGACACAGAGCTTTTCAGCGTGTTGGCACCGTTCTCCGTCTTCCTTCGTGTCTCTGTGCCTCTGTGGCAAATCTTCGCGTAGAGATTTCAGCCGGACAGCAAAGATGGCAGGCAGGAATGAAAAGCGGTGATAAATCCTTGCACTCCAAATATCGCCTCATTGCAACATTGTTAGGTAAGTTTATACGCAGCGCGCATCCAATCAGCGGTGATTTGCATACCCGCTTCCAAGCTATAGGAATTCTGATGGCCCAAATCGCGAACGGATTTGCTGGTATCCACCAGCTTTTTCGTCGTCGTTAGTATCTCTGCTTCTTTGTAACGAACCAGGCCCGCATCAGCGCCTGTTACTTTTAGGATGACGTCTGAAAGCTCTTCGATGGAATGCAACTGATTGCCACCAATGTTATAGGTTTCCCCGGGCTTAAAATTATCAACGATATTCGCCAGCGTTCTGACTGTATCGGCTAAGTATGTTGAAGTGCGCGCGTGACCCCGGTATACCGTCCAAGGCAATCCGTGCAAGGCGCAATACAAAAAGCGACAATTGACTGAGCGATAAGGGCTGTAATACTCACCCGGCCCATAGGTATTGAATAACCGCACGACGACAGATTCGGTTTTGTATTGAATCGCTGAGTTACGAATTTGCATTTCGTTGACCCATTTGGTCATCGCATAATCATTCATCTGTTTGATTTCATGATCATCCATCACCGATTCCACCATGAGGTTGGGCCAATCGCCATAAACCTCAGAGGAAGAGAAATGAATCAGGCGAAAGCCGAGACGCTCTTGCAACCGGATGATGTTTTTGGCGCCAATGGCATTGGTTTGCCAGAGTGTTTCATAGAAATCTTCGCCATTCCAGCGGCCAAATTCGGCGGCGCAGTTATAAACATAATCAAACGGCCCCAGCACTTCGATAACACGTTCGATCTGGCGAAACTCGCCAATGTCGCACCGCGCATACAACGGCGCGGCTAAATCGGAACCCAGCGTAAAGCCGATTTCATCTGCGTCGTGGCGCGTATCACAAGAAACCACATGATGCCCACGGGATCGCAATTCCTTTATTAGGCCCGCGCCCACAGTACCTAAACCACCGGTAACGAGAATTCTACGCATCTATTATTTCTTAGGATTAATTGCCTTGTTGCGAATACGTATTTATAAAGCAAGAACAAAAAACTAAGCTGCTAACAAGGGGATTAATTCATTAGGCTGAACGGGAGGGATATTCTTTTGCGAAAGAATTTGATTTAGTTCTTGTAACATAGCGCTAATCTGATCAGGCGCTAAAAACTCTATCCCAATCGGTTGCCCATCGCTACCGTAATCAATCAATATCCCTTCACCGTGGCGTTCAGTCCGCTGACTTTTTTCACCTGGCTTACGCTGAAGATAAAAGTAAGCTGCCATCACTTTACCTTTGCGAAAAGTAACATCCAAATAACGGTGTTTCATCTCATTAATCCAGTGGGTAAGCTGTTATAACAATCAACAGATGCGCATCATGGTCAGGTTCGACAATCACTTCCCAATGACGACGTTGATGCTTGGTTTTGATTACCCAGCGGCCTTCGACCACATTTTTGCGATAGCCGCTGGCTTTTTCAAGCATAGCCCGTAAATCAACTTCATTGAAATCCCGGTCAATCATCCGCTCTTCCAGGTGTGGCGTTAACTCTAGCTCCCATTCCCACCACGCGGGCCAATTGGCAGGCATTTCAAATCCTCAAATTACATCGGCAAAGGTGCGTTCAACGCGCCGGAAATACCAGGTGCCGGTGAGACACAGAATCAGCGTAAACATGATCGAGGCCAGCAAGCCGGGCCAGAAAATGGCTGATTGACCGCGCAACAATGCCCAGCGGAATCCGTCAATCACGCCAACCATCGGGTTGCAGGCATACACCAACCGCCAGGGGCCGGTGATCAGAGCGCTGCTAAACCCGACGGGAGAGACATACAAACCGAATTGCACCAGAAACGGGACGATGTAGCGAAAGTCCCGATATTCGACATTCAATGCGCACAACCATAAGCCCGCGCCAAACGCTGCGCCAAAGGCCAGCAGGATAAACAGCGGCAAGGTGAACACACGCCAATCGGGCGCAAATTGATACCACACCATCAGCGCTGCCATCAGGATGAGCGTAATCAAAAAGTCTACGAAAGAGGTAATCACAGAGCTGGCCGGGACGATCAAGCGCGGGAAATAGATTTTTGAAATCAGGTTGGCATTGCCGATCAAACTGTTGCTTGATTCGCTCAAGGCGGTCGAAAAGAATTGCCAGGGCAACATGGCGGCAAAGACCAGCAACGGATAAGGCAGATCGCCGGGCGCGGGCAGCTTGGCGACTTTGCTAAACACGACGGTGAAAACGACCATCGTCAAAAATGGACGAATCAGCGCCCAGGCAATGCCAATGACGGTTTGTTTATACCGAACCAGAATGTCGCGCCACGCCAGAAAGTAAAACAATTCGCGGTACCGCCACAGATCGCGCCAATAATTTTTGTGGGCGCGACCCGGTTCCAAAATCAAATCGAATTGTTCGGGTGTTTCTATGATGGCGGACATGTTAATGGCGGGGTTGTTGTGCTAAACGCAAAACGGCGCGCGAATGGTTGGCGCGAAGCCGCATATTCGCAACAAAGGCATTGTTGCAGCGGCTACGATTTGCCGAGGACGCTGCCGGGAAAGCTCGCCCAGCGTGTTTATGTCAGGCTGCGACGGTTTCTGGAAGGTAGTAGCGACGCCAACCGATGGGCAGACAAATCCTCTGCTAGAAACCTTCTAAGGAAACCTCGTGACGAGGCAGCTTCGAATTTTGAAAATGAGTTTGGTGCACTCTGTTCCAGAGTGCTATTACAATCTTACCGTACCTAATAGATTTTCAATCCCGTTTCACCCTTTTCACCGGACGCAGGGCAGGCAGAAGAGAAATCCATTATTGCTATTCAACAACAAAGCTAAAAATCAAACTCCCAGATCGAAGTCTCGCCTTACCCAATCTGTCAGTTCTCATTAACTACTGAAAAATGATTTTAGGAATGAACTGGAAATAACTCTGCCTAACCACGGTGGGCATGGGCACAAGGAGGAAATCAAACAGTCTGAGAGGGGCTTTCCCCGTGCCCCCGGTGTTCCCCGTGGTTGATTTGGCAGTGTTGTTTTCAAGCCATTCCTGAGTGGAATTGGGATGTTTGCCATTTTGTCATAGCAACCTGCACCTCACTCCGACTAGCCAAACCACGTGACAAATCCAATTGACTTGCCTGAAGCTAACTTATCAATCCTGGAGGATCTGCAAATAGCACTGTTGAGAAAATACTACTGGTATTTGTACTTACCGTTGATTGAATATCACGATAGCTCAACACCTTATCGAACATCAAGCATTAAAGATCACCCGCTCCCAACTTCCATTGTAGTAAGTTGAATCAGGCACATCGAAGATTGATCAGATAACCAGATTACACATGACACACGCTGGTAAGGTAAGCCAAAACTAAACCAATACCTTAAATTGGTTATGAGGATGGGGATGATGTGAGTTACAAAAGATATTCGAAAGGTGAATCGAATTGATTAAGCTAAGCACCGAGATATTTATAGCATTCAACATTTCTTCCGTCAACAGTGCCTCACATGTAACACTCGGCAGCTATCATTCAAAGGTGACTGAGTTTATACCCAACACAGGCAACAATCCCGCATTTCATACACGTAAAGATGGCTCTCGCATTGCCAATTCGGTGTCGCTGAAGCTGCCTGCTGCTTTGCGGCGCACCCGTAGTACGGCAATTTTGGTCGCGTGATTGAACGGTGCAGGATCAGTCACTGTTGACGCGGTTCTCGCGGTTTCATAGCCTGCGCAATCCAACGGGACTGTGAGCAATTCTTCGACAGCCAGATACCCGTCGGCGCAAAGCGCCTGCAAGACGCGCAGATACTCGCCGCCACTAACATAAAGTGCATTGTTGATGGCGACCAGCCAGCCGCCATCGTTGATCAGCGGACGCACTTTGTTAATCAGCCGGGCGAAGTTGTTTTCGGTGTCAACCACTCCTTTGGCTGTGGCGGCAAAAAATGGCGGATCGAGAAAGACGCCATCGAAGCGTGTCTTTTCACGATTCAGGCGGCTGATCAAGGGCCAGAAATCTCCGGCCAGAAAGTCTCGCCGGTCAATCGAAAACCCGTTTAACATACAGGAGGTTTTCGCCACATTCAGAAACTCGCGCTTGAGATCGAGTTGCACCACGCGCGCTGCCCCGCCCGCCCGCGCGGCAATCCCCAAACTGCCGGTGTAAGCAAACGTGTTGAGCACGCTTTTTCCCCGCACGTTGCGCAAGGCCCATTCACGCACGTTGCGCGTATCCAGATAAAAGCCGGCATCCTGATTCAGCCGAACATCCAGTGCGTACCATACGCCGTGTTCACGTACCTTGCGGCAAGGCTGGGTGCCGTACAGCAACCGCCCGTTGCGCGCTTCGGCACTTTCGGCATTGCGTTGTTTGAGGACTATGGCTCGCAGCCAAGGCAAACGCGCCTGATAAAACTGCTGGGCCTGCCGCACGGCAGCGCTTGCCGTTTCAGGCCGTTCGGCATAATCGTGCAGCACCAGGGTTTGTGCATACAGATCAGCCACCAAGGCAGGCCAACCCTCACTAAAGCCATTGAACAAACGGAAGGCGGTTTGATGGCGTTCCTCGAATAAGCCGGCGCGCGCCGATAAGGCAGCGCCCAGGCACGCTTCAAGCGTAGTTATGATTTCAGTCATGTGGCGGGAAGGTAACAGTTGAGGCTGAGCGCGGCAACCCTAGCTTTCAGGCAAAAGCTTTCAGGCAAACAAATCAGTCACGGGTTTGAACCCAACGTATTTCGTGCCTGACGCCGGTTCGACGTAATGAAACGCGCGGCCCGACGGCGTGTTGTCAATCCGCTTCGTCCAATCAATGCCGAGCGCCGAATAGATCGTGCAGGCGATGTCTTCCATATAAATCGGGCGCTGGCCCGACCAACCGGCTTCGACAATCTGACCGCCCGCCGCGTCGGTTTTGCCGATGACCGCGCCGCGCCGCACGCCGCCGCCCACGAACATGCCGCAATGCGCCTGCATGTAATGCTCACGGCCTTTGCGCGTTTCGCTGATAGAGCCAGGTGTGCGGCCAAATTCGCTCATGGCAATGACCAGCGTTTCATCGAGCAGCGTCTTACCCGGCGTGTCTGGCGACGGAATCGCGTCCATGTCTTTCAGAAAGCTGCTGAAGGCGGCGTCCAGTTCTTTGATCAAGGCCGGATGGTTGCGCGCGCCTTCTTTGTAGATATTAGCGTGATGATCCCAGCCGCCGTGGCTGGCCATAATGAAGCGCGTCCCAGCGTCGGCTTTGAAGAGATTGCGCGCCAGGATCAGGCAATTGCCGATGCTGCTGTTGCCATAGCGTTTTTTATCGGCGCCGTCGAGCGCCATCACTTCGGGCACGCGCGGGTCGTTCATAATCGCCCACGCGCCGCGATAGTAATCTTGATAATCGGCGTAGCTGCGATCCGCCGCGCCGCCGCCGCGCAAGCTTTGATCGAGTTGCTGCAACCGTTCCCAACGGCGTTTGAAGGTTTCTTCCATGCCTTTCTGCGGCGCGAGATTGGGCGGCGCATCCCCCACGGCCAAACTCATCGGGCCGAATTCGGCGGACATAAAGCCTTGGTTAATCAAACCAGCCTGATTGCCCGCCAGATTCATCGCCACATAAGCAGGCAGCGAATCAGTTGCCTTGCGTTGTTTCGCCAATTCGTAGCACACCACCGCGCCGATGGCCGGAACCTCTTTGGACAGCGCCAGATTGAGCGGATGGCCGGTCTGAATGTAATACTGCGCGCGCCCATGCACGACATCCCAGGCGGCCATACTGCGCACAATGGTCAGCTTGTCGAGCACGCTCGGCAAATTCGGCATCAGGCCCACGGGCAATTTCAGATCATTGGGGAAGCTGCGAATGTCGAAATAGTTCGGCGTCCACGGCCCTTCTTTGGCGTCCAGCGTATCCACCTGGCTCATGCCGCCATCGAGATTGAGAAACAAAACCTGCCGAGCCGTCGCGCGCGGTTGGGCTTTCTGTGCGGCGCGCACGTTGATGGGGCGAAAGGCGTTGAGATAACCGCCGATTAAACTGACGCCGCCGACACTTAGCAATTCGCGGCGGGTGAGTGTGGGAATGTTGCGAGCGTTGTGTTGCATGACTTGTTCAACCACTATCGGAGACTGCATTTTTGCCATTCACACGTCTCAAGCAGCCAACGAAACGACGCTGACTTGCCGTGAGACCGCATGCTTGCCCGGATGCGCCAAGATGTCATCAATCAATAGCGAAGTTTCCGGTTCATAATAACTCTCACCGCAACTCGCGCATTGGCGCAACGGCAAGTTTTCGATGATGACGGCCCTCGCGCCTTTCCCAAAAAGCTTATCCTTGTAAACGGTGCGCACGCCCGGCGTACCGCAAACGGCGCATGGCTCAAGCACCTGTTCGATATTCAACGGCTCATTCATAATCAGTAATCCTCAACCTGTAGCCGGTGATCACGAAGACGTTGCGACAGTCCGTCAGCTTCACCACGACGGCCATTTCCGCGCCCGCCACCGTATCACCGTAAACAACATATTTGTTTTCAGCGCGCTTGAGATCATATTGCTCTTCGACGATTTCGCCTGTTAAAAGGCACTGTATGACATCCTGAAACACAAAACCATCATCATCCAACTCGTCTCTGGCATGCTCCGACAGATAAATGCGCTTGACGCGTGCCGCAGCCTGCATCTCTGCCAACAAGGATTGAAACATCTCAGTAGTTGAAGACGAAATCGAGTTTGTTCACCAATCCCCACTGCAAATCCTCCGCCCCTTGCTTCCTGTCTTGCGCCAGCCACGTCAGCGCCAACTCTTTCTCCTGCGCCAGCGGATAACGCGAGAGCGTCGCCAGATACAGCGCCTCAACAATCTCGGCATTGCTTTTCGGCGATTTCACCAACTGTTCGACCAGGCTGCCATTGGCCGCCTGCACGCGCTTCGTCACAAACGGGCTGTTCATCAGCATCATCGCCTGCAAGATCGAGCCGCCCGGCTGGCGGTCGAATTGCTCGCGGTTGGCTTGGCCGAAGGTGCGCAGGAAGCTTTTGGCCTCGCCGTTGTTGATGTCTTCGGGCGAAGCCGCTTCCGTCCAGAAATGCGCGGGCGCAATCGGCGTCTCATAAGTCCAGTCGCGGCGTTTGTAATCGCCAAAAACCAGCGTGGCCTGCGTGATGGCGTCGTGCATCTGCTCCGCCGTCAGTTGGCGGATGAAGTGACGCGCGAAATAGGGCGTGTAGGCTTCTTTCCACGCGCCCTCAAACCGCGAAGAGAGTTGATAGGCTTGCGACCGCACGAGCGTGCGCATCAGGTATTTCAAGCTGAACTTGTGCGCGGCGAAATCGCGCGCCAGCGCATCCAGCAGGGTCGCATTGCTCGGCTGGCACGTCCACGGCGCGGGCAGTTGCGCTTGCGGGTCTTGCCGCGCCAGATCAAACGAATCCACCGGATCAACGATGCCGAGGCCGAAAAACTGTTTCCAGATCAGGTTGACTGTGGCGCGCGCGAATTGCGGGTGCGTGGTGAGCATGCGGGCGAATTGCGGGCGCAGCGGTTTGCTCAGATCGGCCTTTTCGCCCGTCAACATAAACGCCGGCTGAATCTCGCCGCCACCGTCGCGTTGCAAGCGCACCTGGCTCCAGCCTTTGGTGTTGTAGCCGTCGCCGTCTTCGGTGACAGTGTAACGATCCTGGTACGGCACGACGCGCACGCGCATCTGGCCGAAGAAGGCGGACATGGCCCACAGATCGCGGCGCTTCTTGGCGACCAAATCCAGGCTGACCTTTTCCAAAAAGCCCTTGCCGCCGTGGCACGAGATGCATTGGTAATTCGTGCCCAGAAACAGGCGCGCGGCATTGACGGTGATCTCGTCCGCCGTGTCTTCGAAATTGTCGTCATACATCGTCGCGCCCGTGATGTGCCAGCGCGTGATAAAGCCTGAGGCCGCTGCATCCGGCATCCAATTCGTATTCGGCGCACTGGCCGTCAGCATCTCGGTCACAAACTGGTCATACGGTTTGTCGTCTTTGAATGACTGCCGAATCCAGGCGTCGAAATGTTTGAGCGTCGGGTTGCCGATGCGATTGCCGCAATTGCGCACCAGATCGCCGTACCAATACGCCCAATGATCAACCCAGCCCCGGCTCTCAATCAGTTCATCAATCAGTTTGTCGCGTTTATCGGGCGCAGCGCTGGCTACGAAGCCGTTCAATTGTTCAGGCGTCGGAATGCGTCCGGTCAGATCGAGATAGACGCGGCGGCAGAATTCGTAATCGTTGGTCGGCGGCGCGTGCGGGATGGCGTCGCGCTGCATCGCGCCGAACAGATGTTGGTCAATGAAATTGCGCGGCACGGCGAGTTGCACGGGCGCGCTGGCGGGCGGCAATTTGGCGGCGACCGCGCGGGTCAATTCGCCGACCTGCTTGGCGGGTTGCGCGGGCGCCAGCTTTTCCGGCGTGTGTTCGGCAGGAAAGCGCTGGCCCGCTTGTTGCGCCCGCATCGCAGCAGCGCCAAACCAGAGCGCCAGCGCAAACCAAAGCATGAGCATGGTTGTTTTGAGAGAGCGTCTGTCCCGCATATTGAGCCTCTTGCTGTCCGTCTGTTTGATGGGTTGGCAGGAATGCCGCCCCTTTGCTGTGGCAATGGTATGTATTCAGCGGCGCACGTCAACCGCGCGCGCACTAATTCGGCAGAAACTACAGGGCTTTTGCAAAGTCGCCAGCGAGCGCGCTCGAACGGTTTGACTGACTCCTGATTCCAGGTTCCTGATTCCTGACCAACTGAAAATATCGGCTGATTTTCAATTGGTCAGGAATCAGGGGTCAGGAATCGGGAGTCAGTCATAGGTCTTTGGCGGATGTTTTGAGGGCTTTGCAAAAGCCCTGGCAGAAACTGGCGCGGCGCGCGCCACCAGCGCCAACGGCAACTGACGCAAAAGAGCATGGAGTTCGAGTTTCAGCTTGTGTTGGAGCATCTGCACACAAACTGAAACTCGAACTCCATGCTCTTTTGCGCTAGTCCTGGCTTGTTACATTGACGCTTGAGACCGCGTTGGACAACCGCGCGGCCAAACGTAGCCGTACTCGCCCGCAGGCCACTCCGCCCGCGCTGTCTGCCTTCGACCCGCCGAATTGCTCTTCATAAGGTCGTTAGCTCGAAACGGCGACACGCCAGCACCGGCTGAAAAACCACTCGACTCACAGCAGATGTTTGAAAGCCTCGCCTGCAACCTGCACTTCGGCGATCTCTTTCTCACCGGCGGCGTTGGTGCGCAACGTGATCTTTGTGTTGCGCACTGCTTTGGTGACGGGTTCGATCTTGCAATTGAGCCGGGCGACTTCTTTGCCAACAGGTGTGTTGCCCATTTTGTACCCCGCCGGCATATTCATTTCCTTGAAGATGATGACGTGACTGCTGCCTTCCACCACGTGTTGCACCTGGTACATGCCGGGCTTCAAGACGTTGTCACCGGCCTTGATTGGGGCAGTGAAATGCACCTCGCCTTTTTTGCCGTTGATGACTTCCTGCGCAGCCATTTTCTGATGGGCGTGCTGATCTTGCGCAAGTATTGGCAGACCCAACAGCGCAACCGTTAGCAGCAGCAGTGCGGCAGCGGCGAATGTTTTGAGCGTGGCGTTGCTGGCCGTGGTCATTGTCTTAGGCGCGATTTGTTTACTTGTCGTGTTCATGTTTTCTCCTCATTGAAATCTGGTTGTTGGTTATCTCATAACGGGCCGCGCTTGCGTGCACACGGTTGATAAATGATCAGTCTTCGCCTGCTTACTGGGCTATTTTCGTAGTGACTTAGTTCGTCATCGAACAACAGCGCCAGGAAAACAGCCGGGTCAGCACACGCGACGGCCTATCTCTTGCGAATGGTTTTACGGATGTGAGAGGGAGCGGCCTAGATCAGCCAACAGGAGAGCGCCAGATAAAGCGGACGTTGCAATGAGAGTGGTGAATTGCCTGCTACAACAGCGGCTTGATTGACACGCAACTGACAAACAATTGGCGGCGGCAACTCTGGCAAAACGGACTGGCTTGGCGTCAGCAACGTGACGCCTTCGGCTACTGGCTGCGGTTTTGCGCAGCACATTACGACTTGCTGAGTCGTTGATTGCTGTAAGCTGGCCTCAGCCTTGTTTGAGATTGCAGCGGCCTCGGCGGCAGCGTGGCAGGCTGAATGTGCGCTTTGGGCCGCGCCAA
This sequence comes from Acidobacteriota bacterium, assembly GCA_016196035.1. Taxonomy (NCBI): domain Bacteria; kingdom Pseudomonadati; phylum Acidobacteriota; species Acidobacteriota bacterium. Next base: position 60,571 of record JACPYM010000070.1, read on the forward strand.
GCTGCGCCTTCCCGATAGGTTCGCAACAGCAGAACAAACCCGCCCACGCCTGCTGCGTAAGTAAGAGGGCGAAGAAAACCAAGCGCCCCAAGTCCCGCCAATGGCTCAGGCAAAGGCGTTGGTGAAAACCGGTTTGTACGATCTGCTGTTTCAACGTTGCGACCTCTTCTACTGATCAACGACTGCGTAAGAGTGCTTCACTTCAACTCACCAACCAACTTAGCAAGCGGCATTCCCAAGCACCAACGACCAGAAACTGCGTAGGATTCCGCGCAGGCGAGCGTGAAATCACGCTGCTCAACCGCGCACCAGGTAATTGCGCATCATCCCCGCGTCCTCGTGTTCCAGGTTGTGGCAGTGATAAACGTACTTGCCGGTGAAATCCTCGAAGCGCATTAACAGCCTGATGCGCTCGCCCGGCATCAGCATCACAGTGTCTTTCCAGCCTTCGTCCACATATCCGTACCGCACGGTTTCATAACCTGCGATACCGCCCTGCCGTTCGAGCACCTGAAATTGCAGTCCGTGAATGTGTAGCGGATGAACCATGCTCATCCCCATCATCCCGCCAGTCGGGCCGCCGGTAGAATTGTTGACCAGTTCCCACACCTCGGTGGTATTGAGTTGGACGACTTCATTAGCGGCGACTTCGTCTTGATTGTAAGGACGCCCGTTGAGCAGCCAGCGCATACCGCCGCTCATCATCCCGAACGTGACGGCAAAACTGCGCGGCGCAGCACGATTGACCGCGTCTTCCAGACGATAGCGGTTGATCGTCGAGAGCCGCGCGGGCAATACACCGGATTCGCGCGCGCCGCCTGTCACACGCACCTTCAGCACCGTGAACGCCGCGCCGTTCGGCAAGGCCTGCGCGCCGCCCATTCCCGCGTTCACGCCGCTGAACGGCAGACTGCGCAACTGCAATTCTTCGTTTACTTCGCGCGAACTGAAATCAGCCCACAATTCCACGCGTTCGCCCGGCACCAGCATCACGTACTCGCGCTCGACCGGGCGTTCGAGCAAACCGCCATCCGTGCCGATCACTTGCAACGGCGCGCCATCGCTCCAGGCCAATTTATAGACGCGTGAATTCGAGCCGTTGAGTAAGCGCAACCGGTACGCACGCCGCGTCACTGCCAACATGAAATCGGGCCGCCCGTTGACCAAGATGCGGTCGCCCAGGAAGCCTTCCATGCCCGTGTTCACCGAGTAAACAAATTGATTGTCCGCGTCAATCAGCCGGTCTTGCAGCACCAGCGGCACCTCTGCGCTGCCCGCAGGCAACCCGACGGCGGCCTCTTCTTCGTCAGTAACAATGAACAGCCCGGCCAGCCCGTGATAAACCTGCCGCGCCGTGCGCCCATCGGGATGCGGGTGAAACCAATAGGTGCCCGCGCGATTCAGCACGTCGAACTCGTAGACATAACTTTGCCCCGGTGCAACCAACAAGCTTGGGTGCGCGTCCGCCTCTGGCGGCACGTGCAAGCCGTGCCAGTGCATTACCGTCGCTTCGGGCAATAGGTTGGTGAAATGGATGCGCACGCGCTGGCCGCGCCGCAGACGAATGATCGGGCCGAGATAGCTATATGGCGCGCTGCCCCGGCGCGGTGGCGCTTGACTCAACAGATTGGGGTAACGGACGGGATAGCCACGCGCCGGCGCTTGCAACGGTTGCAAGCTGAGCGGGTCGCCCGCTAAAACTTCGCCTTGGTACCCCCAAACGCGTGTCGCCGGGCCGGGCCAGAGCGGCACTTCCAACAGTGTCGCCCGCAACATCAGTTCCACATCCACGGCTGAGGCTGTAACCGGCGCAGTGGCCGCCTTGCTCAGCACTCCTACCGCGCCGTACCCGGCCACTTGCAAAAAACTGCGTCTGGGCAGATTTCCCCATTTGTTCAGCATAACGGTCTCCTCGGCAATTGCACCGCAAGACCTGTTCCTCGTTTCAATCAGGCAGCGACATTGTTGCGGTCAACACCTGCGCGCCCGTCCAAGCGAACACCAGCGTCTGGCCCGTGCGCGCCATTTGCGGGAAGCCGTTTGAACGCGCCGCGCCCGCAGTCGAAACGGTGACTGCTTCGCCACGTTTGCCAGCAATATCTGCGGGCCAGACGCGCCGCACGCGCACCGCGCCGCCCTCTGGTAATTTTTCCAGCCAGCACACCAACGCGCTGCCGTCAGCCAGCAACAACGTTTCGACACGGCCCGCCGGATTACCATCGTCAATCGTGAGCGGCGCGCCAAAACTCGCACCGGCGTCGTTGCTGAACGCCAGCTTCACGCGTGGTTGATTGTTGACGGCGGTGAACCAGGCCACTGCCACGCGCCGCCCCGCCGCCGCGACCGCAGGGCCGTTGACCGGACAGCCGTTGATTTGCCAGTTGTCAGCGCCGACCGTGCGCGGCTGGCTCCACTGGCCGTTTACCAGCCGCACAATCGAAATGTCGCGCGTTTCATTGTCTGAGCGATCCCGATAAACGACCACCGGCCCAGCTTCGGTCATCGCCGCCGAAGTCTGGCAGCATTCACACACGCGCGCGTCCAGCACGGCTTCATCGGTCAGCGTGCCGTCGCGTTTGATCTTCACGTAGCGCAACGTCATGTCGCCGCCTCCGTGATCATGCTCACTTGCGCCCGGTTTCATCTCGCGCCCATCCAGCCAGACCGCCGCCAAATTGCCATCGCGCGCGGCAAAGAGCGAAACAAAGCCATGCTCCGCCAGCTTGCCATCGCGGTGCGGCACAAACGGCTTGCCCCAGGTCTGGCCGCCATCGAATGAACGCGCGATGGTCACTGCGTAATCGAAAGTGCCCGGCCCATTCTTGACCAGCCAATGCGCCGCCAGCGTTCCATCCGGCAACACGATCAACGACGGGAAGTCGGCCCAGTTGACGAACCAGTTCGCGCCCTCGGCAATCACGCGCGGCGCTGACCAGGCATCTTTTTCGCGCACGGCAAAGCGCAATGAAAAGCGCCCGCCGCCCAGCTTTTCGATCCAGCTCAAATACACGCGACCATCACGCGCGACCGCCAGATTGGGCTGTCCGCTGCCCGGCCCGGCAGGCGCAGGCAATTCGCGCACTTGGGCGAAACTGGCCGTGGTGGCGAATACCAATAAAAACAGGCTGGCAAACAGTTTGAACAAACCGGTGCGCTTCATCATCGCTCCTCTTAAACAATCGAAACTGGTGTAACCCTGGGTACGCACCGCTTCCAGCGTGCAGGCTGGGCGTCAGACGCGATAATGCCGGAGGCAGTTCCTGTCAGCATTCGTCTGTCTCATGCCCAGCCTGCACGCTGGAAGCGGTGCGTACCCAGGATTCAATAGATGATTTGAAATTCGCCATTGGGCAAGGCCACCGCCGTCGCCAAGCCCCACACTGGTACGCCCTCGGCGCTACCTCTTTCAGCCGCCGGATTGCCTGCGCGGTCGTAAAGCTGCCAGGCCAGCGAGCCGCCGCGCTTCCAGCCCGTGCCTTCCGTCCAGACCAACAAGGTTTCGCCGCGCGCGTTGACCGTGATGGCGGGATGTTTGCGCTTGCCGGTCGTAGCAGGCGCAGCAACGCTGGTTGGACGTTGCGCGAGTTTGGCGTCTAACGCGGCGAATTGCACCTGCCCGTTGTTTTCCCAAGCGGCGAGGGGTTGCGCAGCGTTGGTCATGGTCACGCTGCTCATCGGACACGTCGTCAGCGTCCAATCATCCAGGCGTTGGCCGCGAAAGCGTTGGCCGCGATCTTGCGAAACCAGCATGTACATACCGCGTTCGGTCATTTTCGTGGCCGTGCGATAGAGCAGATAGACCGCGCCCGCTTGATCCGCAAAGGCGCGCATACCGCAACACGCGCAAGCGCCGGTCTGGTCCGGGTCTACGGCTGTCTCGCGCGCAAAGCTCTGGCCGTCATCGGTCGAACGCGCCAGCCAGACGCGCCGGTATTCTTCGCCTTTTTGTGCGCCCGCGCCGTGCCACGCGACATAGACATTGCCCGCGCCATCCGCCGCGATGGTGCCGCCGCCATCCAGCGCGTGACTCTGTTGCATCAGATTGCGCTGCGGTTCAAAGGCCGTGCCCGCGTCGTTCAGCCGCGCGTAAAGCAACGGCGCTTCAAACGTGCCCTGGCTGGCGGTTTTTTGCGAACCGTTCCAGACGACATGCACGCGCCCGCGTTTGCCCAGCGCGAGTTGCGCGCCGCGAATCGTGCCTGTGGCAACGGCGCTGCCCGGCTGGCTGTTGACGCGCAGGGGCGCGCTGAATTCGGTCTGGCCCACCGCGCGTTTGACATACAGCACGTCGCTCGCGCCAGGCTCGCCCGTCAGGTAAATCAGATGCAGCGTGCCGCGCTCATCCGGCAGCGCCTGCGGTTGCACGCCGCTGCCGGGGGCGTGCAACAACGTGACGCGGTTGGCGGATTGTGCGGCGAGCGCGCCACTGAGCAAAACCGCCGCAACCAGGGTGAGACAAATCGAGCGAATTGGTTTCATAGCTTCCTTTCAATCTTTCAACCTCTCAATCTTTCAACCGGGGAAATTTCAACGCCAGCTTGCGCAGCCGCCGCGCATTCGTAATCACCGACACCGAGCTAAACGTCATCGCCGCGCTGGCAATCAGCGGGCTGAGCAGCAAGCCAAAGAGATGCCGCGCCGCGAAAACAAAGCGCCGGTGAACGCCGCAAATCGCAAACGGCGTTCACCGGCAGCAACATTCAAAGACGACTTAGAACGTAAACCGCAACATGAATTGAATCCAGCGCGGCGTGTTCCATTGCGTCGTGACTTTGCCGAAGTTCGAACTGGTGATGTCGTTGTTCGGCACATCCCACAACACGTGATTGAACGCGTTGAGCAGATCCAGGCGGAACTCAAGCTGTTTCTTTTCCGCCACGGTGAAGCGGCGGACCAGATTCATATCAATGTTGTTCTTGCCATCGCTGCGCAACCAGTTCAGCCGCGTGGGGAAGACGCGCGTGTGAAACGAGTTCGGCTGGAAGTTGGTCGGGATCACGTTTTCATAGGTGCAAGCCACGTTATTTCCTGAACCGCAAATGTTGCCCATCTGCGTCAGCACGGCTTGCGGCACCAGCCCGCGAATGCGCGTTTCGTAGGCCGCCCGGTTTGCCGCGCTGTAATCACGCGTCGCGCCGGGGAAGAGCTGCCAGTTAAACCAGGCGTCCACGGTCTGGTCTTTGGTGTCTTTGGCTGCCGCGCGCAGGTCGTTGCCATAATAAAACCAATTGCCCAGATCGTAAGCGCGCCCGCTCATCTTGTTGTAAATGCCGCCGACCTGCCAGCCGCCCCACCAGCGCGCCCAGCCATTTGTTACCAGACAGCAATTTCTTGCCTTTGCCGAACGGCAGTTCATAGATGAAGTTGACGTTCAGGTTGTGCGGCGCCGAGTTATTGGTCGGTCGCCAGCGCAACTCTTCGTCAAATTCATTCTCGCGCACCACGCGTTCGATATTCGATGACCAGAGGTACGACGCCTGGAACAAATAGCCGTTGGAGAACCGCTTGGTCAGCGTGGCTTCGAGATGGTTGTAAACCTGCTCGCCGCCGGGGTCGCGCCCGTTCACCAGATTCGCGCCGTTCGGATAGGGCCGCAACAGCGTGGCTTTGCCGATGGTGGTGTTGGTGAAAAAGCTGTTGGTGAGCATGTCGGCATAAATCACCGGCAGCGAGGTGCGCAACGCGGCAAAGTTGTTAATGTTGAACGGATTGGTCAGCGTCGAATTCAGATCGTTGGCCAGCGCGTTGTTGCGAATCAGCCCCGTCGCCCAATACTTGCCCGGCAGCGCGTCAATGCGTTTGCTGACCTGGATGTGATCGGTGCGCGAACCGAGCATGGCGATTTCGGCCACCATCGAATGCCCGATTTGACGCTGCACGCCGAGGCGGAAGCGCTGTTGCCGCGCGCGCTCCCAGTTGTAATCCAGGTAAGTATTGAGGCCGCGTCCGGTGAGCGCCATCACGCCCAAGGCATTGCCCAGCGGCACATCGAAGCGCGTCCCATCGGCGCGCACCGGAAACGGATCGGCCAACAACGTTGTGCAAGCCGTCAGGCTGGCACGACAAGCCGCCGCAGTCAGGTTGGTGCCAAGAAAGGTCAGGCCGTTGTCGTTGGTGATCGTCGTACTGGTGCCGCGGCTGTAACCGGTCTGGTTCAAACCGTCATTCAGCACGTTGTTCGTGTCGAAGAACATGCCCCAGCCGCCGCGCAACACGGTCTTGTCGTTGAGTTGATAGGCGAACCCGAAACGCGGCATCCAACCCGGCTGCGCTTTGTTGACCGTGTCGGGCGCGCCGTCTTTGCCCAGGAAGGTCGTGCCGCCTTTGACGATAAAATCGCTGGCCGGACGCAACGCCAAGAGGGAAGCGGGCAAGGTGGCGTAAGCCGCCTGCGCGCCCGCCGCAATCGGCAATTGTGCGTTGAGGTCAAAGCCGGTCAAACCGCGATTGAAACGTTCGCGGAAACCGCCTTCGAGTTCATAGCGCAAGCCCAGGTTGACTGTCAGCTTGCGGCTCAGCTTCCAATCGTCCTGCACATAGCCGGAGTAAAACTTGTTCCAGAGATACAAGTCGTCGTTCGTGCTGATCGAAGCGTTGGTCGGCACGCCTAACATGAACGCCGCCCATTCCAACCCGATGGTGCCGGCGTTGGTCGTGTTCTGCGCCTGCCGCACATAGTTGTTGAAGAATTGGAAATTGCCCGAACTGTTGCCAGGGCCGTTCGACGCGCGCCAGTTTTCGCGCAAGTCCACGCCGAAACGCAGGCTGTGCGTTTTGATCGTCTTGAGCAATTCACCGCGCACCGTGCCCACGCTGTAACGGGCAAAGCCCGGATAGCCGCGCGTAAAATCGCTGTAGGCGTTGAAATCCACGTTGGGCAGGTGAATGTTCGGCCCGGCTTTGGCGTCGAGATAACTAGGCAAGCCGACTTTGCTGGGCGGGAAACCGGTCTGCACGGCATTGGAAGCGCTGCCCTCGATAAAGCGGTTCCACGCCACCGACCAGTTAAAGATGGTCGTCGAGTTCAAGGTGTAAACGTGGTCGAAAGTGATGCCGATGTTCTTGCGTACCAGCCCGTTCTGTTGCAGCCCACGCGCCGTTTCATAAGTCCAGTCGTTGCGATCTTCAGGGTTGAAGTTGCTGTAACTCCACTTGCCGAACATGCGCTGCTTGGCGGTCAGCGCCAAGTCCACGCGGTTGGTGAACGCCTTGTAGTCCCAGTTGAACGGCGTGGCCGAAGCTAGATAGTTGTTCGTGCCGTCCGCGCCGACCACGCCGGGTACGTTATTGGCGTGCGGCCAGAGCGGCTCATAAAACTTGTACATCGGATTCAGAATCGGCACCTGATTGTTGGGGAAAGGATCGCGCGTAACGACGCCGTTGACCAAACGCGCTGTGCGCGGGTCGTAAATCTGATAGCGCACGGGATCGAGTTTCAAGAGGTCAGAAAAATCGCCTTTGCGATGCGCATCGCTCGGCACCGTGCGATTGACGGCGGTCGCTTCTTCGGTCTTCACGTCCTTGGCCGCGTTGTAGCCGAAGAAGAAGAAGAGTTTGTCTTTGCCGTTGAACAGCCAGGGCACGCGCACCGGCCCGCCGCCCGAAGCAGACCAGTTGTTGGAACGCCCGCTGGGTTGCGGGCTGACGGATTTCAATTGTTCGGCCAGCGTCGAGTTCCCTGCCGCTTCGGCCTGTTTGATGCGCGCCCAATAACCTGAATTGGTCGTGCTCTGGGTGCCGTTGAGGCGCTGTTGCCAGTGCTGCCACGAGAGCGTGCCGTGATAATCGTTGGTGCCGCTCTTGGTCGAAAGCGAAATCGAGGCGCTCGTCGTGTGGCCCTTGCTGGCATCGAAGGGCGCGGTCTCGACTTTGAATTCGGCGACCGTGTCGGTGTAAGGCAGATAGCCCGCGCGCCGCCCCTGTGCCATATTCGGCACGCCGTCGAGCGAGTATTCGTTGCCGCCGACGCCGCCCGCCGCGCTGATGGCCGAACCGCCCGCGTTAGAGTGCATGCCCAAATAGTTGGGCTGCGCCGTCCATTGCATGCCGGGCACGCCGCGCGCGAGCAAAATGGCGCTGTTGCTCATCACCGGCAGGTCGGCGATCTGGCGTTGTTCGAGCGAAGCGGTGCCATTGCCGTTGGTGGTCTCGAGCAAAGCCGCGTTGCTGGCGGTCACGGTGACCGTTTCGCTGGTGCCGCCGATTTCAAGCGTCAAATCGAGATTCTGGCGGCTGTTGACCGTCAGCACATAGCCGGTTTGCACATACTTTTTGAAGCCGGTCGCCACAACGGTCAGGTTGTAGTTGCCCGGCAGCAGATAAGCCGCTTCGAAATAGCCTTTCTCATTGGACGAGAGGCGGGTCGAAGCATTGGTATCAGCGTTGGTGATCTCGATGGCTGCGCCGGGCACCACGGCTCCGGCAGCGTCTTTGACCGTGCCGAGAATCGTGCTGCGGGTCTCTTGCCCAAGAGCCGTCACGCCGCATAACAACAACCACACCAAACTAACCCACAGCACACGCCCGCGTGCCGCTCGGAAAAACACAGATGTCATGGTGAACCTCCAAATGAAATGCTAAACCATTCATTTTCAGTCGTACTTTGACGAGCAAGTGTTCAAGTGTTCAGAGTTCCGCCTTTAGGCGGTCAGTGCGGCGCTGCCACGCCCCTCACCGCCAAAAGGCGGAACTCTGAACACTTGCTTGCCGGTTGCTTCGCTACCCCGGAGTGGGATTGCTACCGGGTGGTTCGGGGTCAATGTCCCATTTCTCGCCGTAGTCGAGAATGGGGAATTTGCGCCAGATTTTTTGCGCCGTTTCTGGCCCGACTTCGGCCAACCAGGCTGGCGCGCTGGCCCAGGGCCAGTCCTGCCATTTGGCGACGTAGCCGTGCTACACCGGGTTGTGATGCACATAGTTGACGCTCGCCCAGAAATGCCGATGCGAACGGATGTCACGATCAAAACAGCGATGCCAGGTTTTGCGTCGCGTGCAAGCGTCCTGCAAATTCCATTCGTATGACGAACGCCCGTGAAACCGGCCCAACTCGGCCAGCAAGGCTTTTTGCTGATCGGTCTTCAGTAACAGGTGATAATGATTGGGCAGAATGCACCAGGCGTACACGGCGCTGCCGTACTGCGCGCAAATCTCCAACAACTTGTTCTCGCACTCCGTCATCCGTTCGAGTGTCGCACCAATGACAGGGGCGTGTTCGTAACACGCCGCCGAAATCAGAAACTGCTTGGCCCCCGTGAATTCCCAGTGTGGCGGCGAATGCCAGGGCCGCCCGTGTTGATGCCGGTACAACACCACTTCACATTGCTGTTCCGCCGTGAGCTTGCGGTAGTCATACATACCAAGCCCCCTTTCTTCACAACACTCAATTCCCTTTTCAACCTCGGCAAGCCAACCTCGGCAAGCGAGTGTTTAGAGTTCCGCCTTTAGGCGGCCAGCGCGCCGCAGGCGCGTCAAACAAGACGCTCCGCGCCTGACCGCCTAAAGGCGGAACTCTAAACACTTGCTCGCCAGTGGGCCTGGGATTCCTTGGAGCACTCAACTCAATTTGCGCGCCATTTTTTGCGCCTTCAGTGCCAATTCCGTCGCCAGAAAACAATGCGTCTGGGGCATCGCCGTCTCGGTGCGATTGAGCACGTCGTTGACCAGTTGTTCGCCATACGGCAGCGGCTCTTTGCTGCAATCGAAGTAACGGGTTTCTTTTTGATTGACCAGGAAAAGGTGATTGCCGCCTTTGCGCCCGCCGATGTCTACGTTCTTGTGGATTTCGAGAAAGCCTTCGGTGCCGATGACAGTCAGGCGGCCATCGCCCCAGGTGCCCAGGCCCTCCGGCGTAAACCAATCCACGCGGATGTAGCCGGTGCCGCCATTGCCGTGCAACAACACATCGCCGAAGTCTTCAAAGTTGGGATACTTCGGATGATTGACATTGCGGACTTGCGCGGCGGCGACTTCCCCGCTGGTCGAGCCGGTGAAATACAAGAACTGATCGAATTGATGCGAGGCGATGTCGGTGATGATGCCGCCGTAAAATTTGGTGTCCCAAAACCAGGCCGGGCGCGTCTCAGGGCGAACCTGATGCGGCCCCAGGCCGACGGTTTGAATCACTTTGCCGATGGCGCCGGCTTTGACCAATTCGCCCGCCTTGAGGGTCGCGCCGTTTTCCAACCGTTCGCTGTAAAGGATCGAATAGATGCGTTTGGTTTGCGCTTGCACGCGGCGCACGACGGCCAATTGTTCCAGCGAAGTGACGCCGGGTTTATCCACCATGAAATCTTTGCCGTGTTGCATCACGCGCACGCCCAGCGGCGCGCGTTCATTTGGAATTGAGGCACTTACGATGAGTTGAAGGCTGCTGTCCGAAAGTACCTCATCCTCGCTACGCGCAAGTTTGACGCCGGGGAAGTCTTTTTGGAATTTGGCGCTCAAATCAGGCTCCTTCGCAAAGAAGGAGATCAATTCCCCGCCCCCGCGCTGGACGGCTTTGACCTGCCCGTTGATGTGACCGTGATTCAGACCGATCACGCCGAATCGCAGACGGCTCTTCTGTGCATGAATTGGCCGCGATGTGATGGTGTCAACCGTTAAAGTAGCCGCTGTGGCTGCCGTGGATTTCAAAAAGGTGCGGCGGTGTTTTGTTGGGTTCATTTGAAAGTGCCTGGCCCTCACGCTGAAAACTCAGATTCATTTCCAGCCTTGATCAAAAGTGGTTCAGAGCACCGAAACCTGCTCGGCGCTTTTGGCGAAAGCTCAGATCGGTTTTCACTTCGGTATAGAGCAAAGCCGCGCGACGGGACGGTACCGCGCGCGTCAGCAAGCGGATAACTACGCCACTGTCTCAGTGCGCCAGCCTTGACGCACCGCTTGCTCACGCGCGCGATACCGTCCCGGCTGCTTTGCGCTCTACGGCACACGTAAAAACCGATCAAGCATAAATAGCCCGACTTCCCTGCCCTGTTTACCAAGTCAGCCGCAAGGTGCCTTGCATCTGACGCGGTTTGAAGCCATTCACCGCGCCGTAGGAACTCGCCAGACTGGCGATGCCTTCGGCGTTGGGCACATTCAGTCCCTGAATGTTGAAGATGTTGAAGACGTCCAAATTGACGCGCAGCTTGAGCCGTTCCTTGAACCTGAATTCCTTGAGCATGGACGCATCCATCACCCAGTTGAATGGCCCGCGTTCATATTGGTTACGCCAGGGGTGATAGCCTGTGTCGTAAGCGATAATCTGCCGCGTGCCAGTCGCCAAAGTGATCGCGACATTGTTGGTGTCAGCCGTGTTATTCGGATCAAGATTCGGATAAGCATTGATCGGCTTTTGCGCCGGTTTGTAATTGTCCGGGATGCCAAAGACGCCCGTGCGCACGCCCGCCGTGTTGACACGGTTGATGACCACTGGCGAGATGTAGCCGTTGAAATACAAGTAACCCGGCGTGCAGCGTTCCTGGGCCTTGCTCGTTGCCCCCGTCGGCGTCGCGCGGCAATCTTCGATCTTGTATTTCGTGCCGTACTTTTCAAAAGCGCCGAACTCGCCCCAGTTGTTGGTCGGACGCGCGAACCAGGTGTTGAGGATGGTGCCGGTGCCGGAGACTTTCCAGCCGCCAAGCAAACCCTGCATGAAGCGGTTCGCATTGCCGATAAATTTCTGCCCGTTGCCAAAGGGCAAATCGTAGTTCCAATTCCAACGCACGCGATGTTTCGGAATCGCTAAATCACGATCATAAAACAGCGCGCGGTTGAGCTTGTCCGTATCCGTCGGCACCGTGTTCGGCAGATAAACGGCGGGTGAATAAGTCGTCGCCACATCATCGCGGAACGAGTTCCCTGCCTCGCGCAAGGCGTTGGTCAGCGTGTAATACGCTTGGAAGCCGAGGCCTTTGTTGAAGCGCCGCTCGATCTGCGCCGTCCAGGTGGACGAATTGATGAAGCCGCTCTTTTGCAGAATGCGCACCGACGTGTAGGCGTTCTGGTCGTAGATGCGCAACGCCACATTGGCGAAGGTCCCGGTCGGCTTGGGTTGATTGGTCAGCGAGTAATAGACGAAATCGCTGGGTTGCGGATTGATCTCGAACAACTGGTCGGCATTGACACCGTGTTTGCCGGTGTAGGTGATGCGGAAGACGGTGCTCTTCGAGAGTTGTTTCTCGATAGCCAGATTCCATTCGTGAATGCGCAGGCTCGGCTGGTTCTCGTCCATGCCGACCACCGATTGACCACGTCCCAGCGTGCCCGTGCTGTCGAGTTCAACCACGTTGGCGCTGTTGAGGCCCGCGATGACTGTTGGTTTGGTAATCAGCAACGAATTGGTTTGGCCGGGCGCGAAGGCCGAGTTATTCGGCGCGTATTGCAGATTCGCGCGGAAGGGCAACAGGCCAGAGAACTGCGCCAGCAGCGTGCGCATCGGCAATGCCGAAGTGTAAATGCCGTAACCGCCACGGAAGACCATCTGCCGGTTCCCATCGAACAGGCGATAGGCAAACGAGGCGCGCGGACTGAGGTCAATCAGATTGTTTTTGAATAGGTTCTTTGATCGTCCTGCTTCGGCAGCACTTTCAAATTTGACGCCCACGCCCTGATAGAGCGAAACCAATTTGGGCGTCGTCGCCCCGAGCTTGTAGTAGTAATCAATCGGTTCGGGCAACAGCAAAGCATGGTTTTTCACGTCGAAGCCACTGAGCTGGCCGTTGCGTTCGTGGAAGGCCGGGTTCATGTCCCAGCGCAAGCCCGGCGTAAAGGTCAGGCGCTTGGTGACGCGATAGCTATCCTGCGCATAGAAAGCGAATTTCTTTTCGTAAACCTGCATGAAGCCGCGCTTGATGCCAACGGTGTAGGTGCTGGCGTGGCCCAAAAAGAAATTGGCCGTGTCATAGCCTGTTTGCGCCACGGCGGCGGGTGTCGTCGCGCTGCCGGAAGTCGAAGAGTGCAACGCGGTCGCCAGCGAATTGAAATTCGCCGCGCCCGAAATCGCGCCTTGATCGGGCAACAGGTGCTGCCGTTCGTTGTGAAAGCTGCCGCCAAATTGAATGTTGTGCCGCTTCTTCACCCAGGTGTAGTTCTGTTCGAGGTGACTGATGATGCTGTAAAGCGCGCGCCGATTGTCGCCTTCCTGATAGGTGTAATTGTTAGCAGGCGCGGTCGTGAAACCCATGTTGGCCAGAATGGGAAACCCGATTTCGCCAAAGGGATTGGGCAGGCCCAACTCTTTTGCATAGTCTTTCTGATTATCCACCGGGCCGGCAATGGTGCGCGTGCTTTGCCAGTTGCGGCTAAACAGCGTTTCGACAAAGAAGGCCGGCGAAAAGGTGTGCGTCCAACTCATGGCGCCTTGAATGCCCGCCATCGGCAAATAGGTTACGTTCGCTTCCTGGTTGGCGGTCGGCGCGCCATTGTTCGTGGCGGTGCCCAGGAAGTTGGAATAGATGCGTCCGCCACTGGCCTTGATAAAGAAGTTGTCTTTTTCAGTGAAGCGATGATCAATGCGCACCGAGGTCGGGTCGTCATTGCGGTTGGGAAAGGCATTGGTGGCCACCGGCATTTTCAGGTTGTTGGCGACCAGCGGATTGGTGATGTCATTGGGCAACGGCGTCAGCGCGAACATGCGTTTGGCGAGCGGGCTGAGGCGATTGAGCGGGATTTGATTGTTGGGAAACGGATCGCGCACGGCGATGTCGCGGTTGTTGATACGTTCGATGCGCGTGGTTTGCGGATCGTAGAGCACTTGCAAGCGACCGAGGCTGTCGTAAAGCTGGCTGAAATTGCCATTGCGCATCGCCGCTGTCGGGACGACAAATTCGCGCGTAATGCCCTGCCGCAACCGATTCCCTTCCCTGGACACGAAAAAGAACGTGCGATTCTTGCCGTTGTACCAGCCTTTGCCATTCAAACCGAAGGTCGGCAGGATCACCGGCCCGCCGATAGAGCCGCCGAATTCGTTGCGAATCAATTTGGGGATTTTGTAATCAGCGCCGACCAACACGTCCTGCCGCGCGCGCGCCACACCGAAGGCATTGTTGCGGTGCGTTTCAAACAGCGAACCGTGCACCTTATTGCTGCCGCCCTTGGTGGTGATGATGACCGAAGTCGGTGTGCTGTACCGCGCCGACGATGTGCTGGTTTCGACCTTTACTTCAGCGATGGCTTCCAAGCCGGCGACGATGCCTGAACCGCCGAATTCGCGGTTGTTGGTGGACGCGCCATCCTGCGTGAAGTTGGTTGAATAGACCATCAGCCCCGCGATGCGCACACCGCCGTTGACATCGTTGATGGCTTCGACGCCGGGTGTGACGTCTTCGAGCAGCGTGTTGATATTGCGGCCATTGACCGGCAATTCCTCGATGCGTTTGGAATCGAGCGTCGCGCCTTCCGCCGAATCGGTTACATTCACCAGTGGCGTGATGTTCCCTTCGATGATCACCGTTTCCGAAACCTGGCCCACGGTGAGCACGGCACTCAGTTCAGCCGTGCGCCCGGTTTCCACCAGCAACTCACCTTGCCAGGCTTTCATGCCCGACGCTTCGACGCGAATTTTGTATTTGCCAATCGTGATGGAGGGCGTGGTGAAATAGCCTTCGCTGTTTGAAACCGTATTGGTGACGACGCCCGTTGCGGTGTTGGTGATGATGACGTGCGCGCCGGGAATAACGCCGCCGGTGGCGTCTTTCACATTGCCTTGAATCGCCCCGCCACCGGCGGCGGACTGGCTGTAGCTCGCTGTCGCGCAAAAAAACAATATGAACAACAAGGTCAAACCTCGCCGACAGCCCTGCTGAAGAAGATGTTGATGGTGCATTGAGAACCTCCGGGGTATGTCAAGCATGCACGTGGCTTGGCTAACGCGTGCTCTTTGAGCAGCAATCCAACCAACTCAGCGTCTTGAAATAAATTGTGTGATCTTTTTTTTGTAGGTTTGCCCAAACCCAGCTTCGGCATTGGTTCGCCCAGCATCGCGCCTGCCGTAAATTATTTGATGTTCGTGGGGTCTGGGGTATTCAACCAGTCGAGAAACTGCGGGCGAATTATATGCACTCCGCTTTGATAAGCAAGTGGTTTTACCATTGGCTCAGTTCTACCTGGAGGGCTGCCTTCAATCCACGCTGTACTGTTTCGCCAAGTTCAAAAAATCGCTGACTTGCCGGACTTGCCAGCCTCTTCCCTGCCCTAATTCTGAAGCCATCAATTCGGCGACACGCGGCGCCATCGCACAAGCGGCTTTGGCATTGAGAAACAACGCCCGCGTGCGGCGCGCGAGGATGTCTTCCACATTGCGCGCGAGTTCTTGGCGGACTGACCAAATCACTTCTGCCGCGCAATAAGGCAAATCGGCATGCAGCAGTTCCCCCAGGCTGGAATCATTGCGAATCAAATCCTGAATGGCGGGAGCATCAGAGCCATACACCCCCAACGCGCCGAACTTTTCCGAGTGCTGATGAAATCCGTGGATGTTGAGGCGTTCGGTTTGACAGGCTTTTTCCGGCAGTTTGGCGAGCATCGCGGCCTGATTGATGCAATCTTCCGCCATGTGGCGATAGGTCGTCCATTTGCCGCCCGTTATCGTCAACAAACCCGATTGATCAATGTGCAACGTGTGATCGCGCGATAACGCCGCCGTGCTCGCGGCATTGCCGACTTTGACTAAGGGACGAATGCCGACGAACACGCTCAAGATGTCCGCGCGTGTTGGGACTTTGCTGAGATAGTGGCTGGCGGTCGTCAATATGAATTCGATTTCCTGGGCCAGCGGCTTGGGTTCGATTTCGGGTTCAGGGATTGGCGTATCGGTCGTGCCGACGAGCGTGTGGCCGTGCCAGGGAATGGCAAACATCACGCGCCCATCGTCGGTGTGCGGCACCATGATCGCGCTCGACCCGGGCAAGAATGACTGGTCGAAAACCAGATGGATGCCCTGGCTCGGCGCAATCAATGGCTCCACGTTTTCATCCGCCAGGCGGCGAACGCTGTCACTAAACGCGCCCGTGGCATTGATCACGACGCGCGCCTGGGCCACGAACTCTTCCCCGCCCTCTACATCACACGCCACTACGCCATTGACGAAGCCTTCTTCATCGCGCGTAAGCCCCACAACGGAAGTGTAATTGAGGACGGTGGCTCCTTGTTCCGCCGCAGTAGCCACAAGGTTGATCAGTAAACGCGCGTCATCGAATTGCCCGTCAAAATAAATCACCCCGCCGCGCAAGCCCTCCTGCCGGATTGTTGGCAAGCGCGCCAAAGTCTCTTCTTTTGACAAAATTTGGGAAGTGCCAAAACCATAACGACCGGAAAGCAAGTTGTAGATTTTCAGCCCCAAACCATAAAACGGCGCCTCCCACCATTCGTAGCTGGGCACGACAAAAGCTAAGTCACTCACCAGATGCGGCGCGTTTTGGCGCAATAGACCACGTTCGCGCAAGGCTTCCATCACCAACGAAATGTTGCCTTGTTCTAAATACCTCACGCCGCCGTGCACAAGCTTGGTGCTGCGACTCGAAGTTCCCTTGCCGAAATCATGGCGTTCCAGCAACAAGACTTCATAGCCGCGCGCGGCAGCATCTACCGCGCAACCTGCGCCTGTTGCACCACCTCCAATGATAATCATGTCCCAGGGTGCGCGGCGGGCGGCAACGCGGCTCAACATCTCTCGACGTATCATAGAGAACTTTACTCCGACAAGAGCTTTTCATCAGCGATCAAACGCAGGATATTGGCTTTCAAAGTGGCTTCGCGCACCGATTCGTCCCAAAGCCAATCGAAGCGTTCACCGACTTTCGCCTTGATCTCGCCTTCCACGCGCTGCCGATACGCGGCGCGTTCCGCCGGATCAAGCGTGGCGTACAACTCTTCGATAGGATCAGGGGCTTCCACCAAAGCGTATTTGAGCGCCGCGGATTGCGCCATGTCGCTGATCATTTCAGGCCGCTCACTTCCCTGCTCTGCCGCCGCAAAAAGCTCAGCTTGGGCCGTGTCAGTTCGTTTGCGGAAGCGGCTCATCGCCCGCTTTTCGTAAACCAGCACGGCGCCGAAAACCTGCATATCAAATTTCGTTTTGGGGGCTTCTTCAAGCGCAAAATCCACCAGGAAACGGGCGGCTTCTTCGCCATAATCACATAACAATTGCAGCGCCTGCTCCAATTCACGGCGGTTTGGTTCGTAATCGGTTTGCACGTCGCGCAGCCGTTGATGAAAGTAACGCACCAGCGCTACGGTTTGCGGGTTGAACGTCAGTTCCCTATCCGGCTCATTTTTCAACTTGCTGGAAAGCCGCTGCGCCAGTTTGCGATTTTGCTTTACGCCCTGCTTTACCGAGGTCGTCGCGCCTTCCAATAGCTTGGGATTGCGCGCGCCTTCCAGCCGGGGATTGAAATAGGCGAACTCCGCGCGGGCCTTTAAGCCAGGAAAATAAACGATGATCCAATCAATGCCCCCCTCGGCATCAACCGTTTGCCGGTATTCGACCTTATCCAGATACCCCGAAATCAGATGCGGTTTGTGAACATGATCCATTTGCGCGCGAAACGGTTTATAGCTGGACTGCCGTGTTTGGGCGCTAAAGGCGCAATAATCCGAATAGCTCAGTTCCGCGCTGGCGTGGCCATATTTAATCGCCGCAAAAATTCGCGTTGAGATAATTTCGTAGCAGCGCTGGGCGCCAGGAGGTAGCTCCTTGAGGTAGGTAAAATTGAGCGGACGCCAGCGCGCATTATTCAAGACCTCGTGATAGATCGGCTGCAAAACAATATAGACTTGATCTGCCCGCCGACCATCCGGGAGCTTTTGGTCACGGTGCACAACAGCATAGCGAGAAAATTGGGCATTCAGCCGCCGCTCCTCTCCTGCCTTGTCCTTGTAAGTAACTTTGGCGTCTATAAACGCGCCGGCATTCTGGCCTAGCGCCCGTTTGACGTTGTTTTTATTCTTTCCTGATTGTGGGTTCATCCCCAATTCCTGGCAAATCTGATAAAGGCTGCCGATTGGAATAATTTGGGGGATGGGCTGGCTTGATTCGAACAGGTCGTAAATTCGCTTGGCAATAATGAGGGTATCTATTTGATAGGCCAACTGCTTAGCCTCACCATATTTTTCGTTGTAAGTCACCTCCCAATGGAATTCAACATCCCCGTCTTGCCGCTTACGGGTCAGTTTGATATTCACTCGCCCGGTTTTGGCGAGATTATGCACCGGGAATTTACTAATGACATTTTCAGTTCGAATCACCTCAAGCGGAATTAAGTTAGCCGGGTCACTCGGGTCTGAATTGAAATTTATCTCTTGAAATACCACCGGATGCGCATGTTTGAGCGCTGCGGTTTTGGCATTGGATCCCATAAATACCAATCGTTACACAACCAAAGGTCGTAATGTCATATCATTTAGGTCATGACGTCATATCATGTCCTGCATAACTAAGTTTTGAAATAACAGGAGTTAATTGAAAAATTGTCCAGCGAAAGTGCCCTAGTTGTCTTGTCAAAGTGCCCTTCATGCCAATTCAAAGTGCCCGTCATCGTCTACTGTAAGTGCAAAAATTGTATTTCGTAAGTGACTTGTAGCCAACGTAAGTGCCTGATAACAACCAGCGTAAGTGCCCGCTTGGCTAATCGTAAGTGCCTCATTTGGCCTGCTGGTCAACCGGCAGGTTTTGCTCGCGTTTATCTGCTTTACTCCATTGTGTAGTCATAAATTTGATTAGCGCTGTGGTTTGCCGGTGCTAGGGCACTTTTGATGGATAATAAATCCCGCCAAAAGCTTATTCACAGCTTGCCAACGCGTTGGCAAGCTGATGTCAATTGACAACTAACAATTCCAGCAACCGGCGCAGTTCAGCTTCCGTGACAAAGGCTATTTCCAAACGGCCTTTATCGCCGGTGGTTTTCACTTTGATACTTGTTTGCAATTTATCCCCTAGCATCTTGATCCCATGGCGCGTTTCCTGAGTCAGGCTGGTGCGCTGGTTTGATTTGTTAATAGATGCGTTCGAAATAGTTTTTTGAAGCGAGTTCGTGATTTTGGCATCTACAGCCGCTTGCAATTCCGCATCATTGGCAAACCCGCGCGACACAAAATCATTGAAGATGACTCGCGTGGTAAACAGGTCTGGGTTAGCACGGATTTTTTGTTTTACATCCTCAGGCCAAGCGGCAATGAGTAAATAACGGTGAATTGTTCGTTGGCCACGTTCAAAGCGGTCGGCAATTTCCTCTTCTGACCAACCGGCACGGTGTAGTTCGGCGTAACCGTCAGCCACATCAATACAGTGTAAGTCCTGGCGTACCAAGTTTTCGGTGAGTCCGATTGAAACACGGTCTCCTTCGCTATATTGCTTCAATAAACAAACGGCTTTTTCAACTCCCGCAATTTTGGCGGCCAGCAAACGCCTTTGCCCCGAAACGCACGATAGATAGGTTCCCGAAGCGCCAGTTCTCACATCCACGACAAGGTTTTGCAATAATCCTTCGCGTTTGATTGATTCG
Organism: Acidobacteriota bacterium; assembly: GCA_016196035.1. Lineage (NCBI taxonomy): Bacteria > Pseudomonadati > Acidobacteriota > Acidobacteriota bacterium. The sequence continues at coordinate 80,049 of JACPYM010000070.1, forward strand.
ACCAATTCCTGAAACTTAGGCGAATTGGTATCAACTTGTTTCCGCACATTGTCTTCAATCAGAATTAAATCCAGTGGTACCGTAACGGTTTTTCCCACATAATCTAAGTACGCCTTTAGCCGGTCTGGCGGTAATTCAGCCGCCTGAGATTGGGTTGCGGGATTGAACAAGCGCGCTCTCATTTCTTCGGCAGAAGAAGCGATTTTTTTGCTTTTCATAAACAATACCTACGTCAAAACGTGCCTAGCAGGGGATTATTGCCAACGCGTTGGCAATTCCAAGAAGTGAACTGATCTGCCTCAGCTTGACAAACCGCTTGCCAACGCGTTGGCAAGCGAGTCTTACATCTCGATTTCGTCGGCCACTTCAATCTCAAAATCATCCGGGATTAAAGCAATCGCGGCCACGTTGGGTTGCGGCACTTTACCCTGACGCTTCCCGCGCAGCCCGGGTAAAATCTCACCTGCCAGTGCTGAATAAGCAATGGTTACACGGGCATTGGGCTTGTAGTTGATGAGGGGCTGCTCAGCAGATTCAGAGCCTTGCACAGCCGTAGAAGCTGGAATGACCGACTCGAAAATACGGATATTACCTTGTTTGCTGCCCTCGCGTAACACGCTTTCAAAGCGCACGTGCGTCGCGGATTTTCGATCAAACTTGGTGATGATACATCCCAGTAGCATCAACATTGGATTTAACCGCCGTAGTTTGCCGGCAAAGGTAATCATCGTTGACACGGCATTGCTGGTGCGACGTTCAGGGAAGAGCGGAATCAGGTAATAATGCGCACTGTAGAGTGCTGAAACCAGCAAACAATCTTCGCTGGGGTGAGTGTCAATGAGAATGATGTCATAATTTTTGAGCTGCTTACTTTTCAGCAGGGAATCAAGCAAAAGATGCTGGTCAATATCGCCTTCCATCTTTTTTTGAATATCGCGCAAGTCGCGCGTGCCCGCCAAAATATCCACACCCTCGACCATCGTCGGCAGGCGAATGTCTTCTAAGGATAGGTTCTCACTTATGGCTGTGGCCATGTGTTTATTTTGGGCAATGGCTGCTTCCTCGGCACCGAAATAACCAGTGGCGTCGCCTTGGGGGTCCATATCAATGACCAGAACCTTTTTACCCATTTGTGCATAGGAAGCTGCAATGTTGACAACCGAGGCTGTCTTGCCGACTCCGCCTTTGAGGTTAGCAATCGTAAGAATACTTGTAGTCATTCGATCTCCAAATTAGAAACTTGTTTTGAGTTAGGCTTAGGTCGAAGTATAGTGCAGATAGCACTACGATGCTAGTGGTTTTTAGCTGGAAGGGCAACTAAGGATTTAATTAGTAAAAGTGCCCGGAATCATCACTTGAAAGCTAACAAATCAACTCAAGCGAAACACAGTAAATTTAGCTGAACTTGTAAGTTACCTGTCCTGTATCGGGATCAGTGAAGATTTTGAGCTTGCCTTTTTGTTGTGGCGTGCTGGTGTTCTCAAATTGCTGTTTTGAATGATGCCGCCGCTGCAAGATACGCAATTCGATGGTCTTCAATCTGTTGGCTAGCACATCAGCAGCTTCCATAAAGTCTGTGATGTCCTCATCACGCAAGTCCTCAGGCTTCAAATTCCGGATGGCGTAAAAAAGATCGCGCATAGTTTCGAAGAAGACATGTTTTACATCCTGCCGATTCAGTTCGAGCAGGGAATCGGTTTTCATCATGCCTAAAGCAAGTGTTTCACGAGTAAAGAGGTTATTTTCGCCGAGCAGCTCTTTAATTCGGGTACGAAGCTGGTTTTGTGATCCTTGCGCATTCAAATGGCTTTTCAATAGCTCTTGGCGCAAAAGCTGTGCTTGCTCTTTGGTAATTTGTAAGCGATCGCCGTCCAGGCGGGCCAAAGCGGTTGCTTCCTGTTTATTGATTTTTCCATCGTGCAGAGCTTCGACCACTTCCGGCGGGTAAGTCAGATGGCGTAAGTGCTGGCTGATAAAGGTTTGCAGTGAAACCCGGCCTTTTGTTTCGCGCTCAAGTATCGTGTGTAATGAAGCCTTTGCTTGTTCAATTTGCTCTAGTGACCAATGGGAAGGTCGCCCTCTGTGAGATCCGGCCTGGGGTTTTCTTAGCGAGTACCTGACGGCATTCAGCAACGAGATAAGCTGATTTTCGTCCGTAGGAATGAGATTTGGCGCGGCCTCACCCAACTGTTTCAAGACACTGCGAATGCCCGCTGGTGTTGCCAAGTGATCAAATTGTCGTTGTCGTCTGGATTGACTCATCTCGACCTGGTGTTTGTGAAACAAACGAATTTTTTAGGAAGTAATTTTGCCCTTTAGAAAGGTAATAATCGCCAATTGGGTTGAGAAGATCAACCCAATGCCAGGAAAGTAGGGCAGAGAACTTACGATGGAAGTTGCGTCAGCACAGGGCTGGCTGGCCAATTCATTCGGAACATCATCAACAGCGAACTTTCAGGAAGAAAAAAGCTGGCTGGAGTAGGGATGTTCCAGCACTATTGGCGTCCATTACTGGGCGTTCACTCAATCATTGCGCAAGCAATCGCACTCTGGCGTCAATTAACGATAATCCTTGCCCTGTGGGGTGAACGATCACGGGATTTAGATCAATTTCAGCGATGCGTGGTGTGGATTCAGCCAGCGCGCCTAATTTCAAGAGTACTTGTTCCAAAGCGGCTATGTCTGCTGGCGGGGTGCCGCGATAGCCTTTCAGTAAACGCGCGGCACGTGTTTCATGAATCATTGCGGCTGCATCACGATCTGTGAGGGGTAAAACGCGAAACACGATGTCGTTCAGCAATTCGACCAGGACGCCTCCGGAGCCAAAGGCCACGAGCGGGCCGAAGACTGGATCGGTCGTGATTCCGGCTAGGACTTCGACACCCGGTTGAGCCATCGGCATCAGGCTGGCAGCCTGTAAGCTGATGCCGCGCTCGGCGAGTTGGGCTGCCAATCGTTCATACGCCGCAGCGGCTTCAGACGGCGGGATGTTGAGTAACACGCCGCCGACATCGGATTTATGCAAGATTGCCGGTTCAACGATTTTGAGCGAAACCGGGCGGCCCAACTGTTGTGCCGCTGTTTGGGCCGCTGCCGCAGAGCGCACGGTGACGGCATTGAGCGATTCAATCCCGGCGGCGCGCAATAACTGAGCAGCTTCGGGGGAGGGAAGCCAGCCAGCGCCGTTGCGTTGTAAAACCTCTTCCAAGCTGGCGCGGTCTAGTTCGGTGGGGACGAGTTTTCCTGCGGGTTGCGCCCGCCAGGTGCCGTAACTTGCAGCCGCGCCCAAAGCAACCATAGCGCTTTCGGGAAAGTTGAAGACGGGGACTTTGCGCGTGCCTGCCTGAATTGCCGTGAGGTTGGCGGCCGGGTCTAAAAAGACCGCCACAATGGGCTTGAGTTGTGTTGCGCGTTGGCTCACGACTTCACTGATCACCTGCGCGACTTCAGTGGAGGGCGTAACCAGCGGCGGTATGAAGATCACCAGCAATGCATCCAAATCCGGTTCGTCGCAAAGCGCGTCCAGGCAGTCGCGGTAATGTTCCGGTGTGGCGCTGGCAATCATATCAACCGGATTGTTGACAGACGCCGCCGCCGGCAGCACGGCGCGCAATTTGGCTTGTGTGGCAGCGCTCAGAGTCGGCACTTTCAAGCCCGCCGCTTCCGCCGCATCAACCGCCAGAATGGCGGGGCCGCCCGCGTTCGTCAGAATGCCGACGCGATTGCCTGCGGGAATAGGTTGTTGCGCGAGCAGGCGCGCCACAGCGAAAAATTCGTGCAAGGTATCCACGCGAATGATGCCTGTCTGGGCAAACAGCGCGTCCGCCGCGCGATCAGAACTGGCGAGGGCGGCGGTATGACTCGAAGCGGCTTGTGCGCCAGCGGCAGTGCGTCCGGATTTGACGGCGACGATGGGTTTGCTGCGCGCGACACGCCGGGCAATCGGCGCAAACCGGCGCGGATTACCGAAGCTTTCCAGATAGAGCAAGATGACATCCGTCGCTTCGTCTGCCTCCCAATACTGCAACAGGTCGTTGCCGGACACGTCAGCTTTGTTGCCTGTGCTGACGAACGAAGAGATGCCCAAGCCGTATTCTTTGGCTTGGTTGATGAGGGCCAACCCCAACGCGCCGGATTGCGAACTCATCGCCAGATTACCTTCAGACGGTTCCATCGGCGCGAACGTCCCCAACATGCGGACATTGCCAGCGGCATTGACCATGCCCAGACAATTCGGCCCGACCAAACGCATGCCCGAAGCGCGGCAGATGCTGAGCAATTCCGCCTGCGCGGTTTTTCCGTCTGGCCCTGCTTCAGCAAACCCGGCTGACAGCACACAGAGCGCGCGCACGCCTACCGCCGCACACTGGCGCGCGGCTTCGAGGACGGCCTGAGCCGGCACGGTGATGAAAGCGAGTTCAGGTATTTCGGGCACTGCGGCGATGCTGGCGTAGGCCCGCACGCCCGCGACCGATTTAGCCGTCGGGTTGACCGGATAAATCACGCCTTGAAAGCCCCAGCGCACCAAGTTCCGAAAGAGCGCGCCGCCCACGGATTTTTGATTGCGGCTGGCGCCAATGACGGCGATGGATTGCGGCGCGAGCACGGCGCGTAACGACGCGCGTTCGGCCTCGGCTTCTTGCGCCTCGGCACGGGCGCGCATCAATTCGGTCTGGGCAATCGGGAATTCCAGGTGCGTCACGCCGTAGCTGGTCGAACCTGATAAGCCATAACCAGCTTTGCGAAAGACCGACAGCATCAGGCGATTGTCGGTCAATACATCCGCCGCAAAGCGTGTCAGACCGTGCAGGCGCGCCAGTTCCGCCAGTGTGTCCAGCAATTGGGTGCCGATACCACGGCGCTGCAACGCGTCTTCGACCAGAAATGAAACCTCGGCGACTTCGGGACGCTCCTCAATCGTCTGATAACGGCCCACCGCCACGATGCGCTCGTCGTTGTTTTCGCCCATTGTTATCACCAGCGCGAGGTTTTGCGCGCCGTCAACGTTGATCAAACGGTCGAGCATCGTGTCGGAAAGCGTTTTGATCGAATAAAGAAACCGATAGCGCAATGTTTCGGGTGAACAGCGATCATACAAAGCCCTCAGCTTGTCACGATCTTCTACACGAAGCGCCCGCACGCGTAGCAACGCGCCGTCACGCAATAAAAAGTCGCGGGTAAATTCGGGTGAAAATTTGATGGTGGGCGGCGTATTGTTTTGCATATCGAAACCTTCGTTAATAAGTGCGGGAGAATCCCCATCTTCGCCAGTAAGCGACTCATTCGGCAAATCGAATGCCCGTAAAGGAAGCGATAATTCACGGCATCAGCCTTGCCGCGCACTGCGTCTTAAGCGAAATGCCGCAATGACAGGGCAGGGAATTAGCCTAATTGTCATTGTGCCGGCTGTGTGCTTCAGTTAGAACAAATCGTATGGATCATCCAAACCAGCAAATTGCTTCCAAGCATCCGCCCGGACGTGTGCGGCGCTTCTTTGCCGAATTAGGTCCCGGCTTGATCACTGGCGCCGCCGATGATGACCCATCCGGCATCTCGACCTATTCCGTCGCAGGCGCGGCCTTTGGTTATTCGCAATTATGGCTGGCGTTGTTTTCGTTTCCACTGATGGCCGCCGTGCAATTGATGTGCGCGCGCTTGGGCTTGGTGACCGGTTTGGGTTTGGCGGGAGTGATCCGGCGACGTTATCCGCGTTGGGTGCTCTGGGGAGCGTGTGCTTTGCTGGTCGTCGCCAACGTCGTCAACATCGCCGCCGATTTGGGCGGGATGGCGGCGGCGATGGAAATGCTGACGGGCTGGCGCGCCTATGTGTGGCTGCCGTTCTTCGCCGCCGCGATCATCCTCTTGCTGATCTTTTCCAGCTATCGGCATATCGCCAGAGTTTTCAAATGGCTGACGCTGGTGCTGTTTGCCTACGTGATTGCAGCCTTCCTGGCTAAGCCGCAATGGGGCGCGGTGCTGCGCGCGACCTTCGTGCCGCACCTTGAATGGAACGCCGAATACGTGGCCACGTTCATCGCCATCCTGGGCACCACCATCTCGCCGTACTTGTTCTTTTGGCAGGCCGCCCAGGAAGTCGAAGAGGAGCGCGCCCTGGGGCGCAAGACCTTGGCTATGCGGCGCGGGGCGACCGATCTGGAATTGAAAGCGGCGCGTGACGATGTCTTTTCCGGCATGTTTTTCGCCGGGGTTGTGATGTACTTCATCATCCTGACCACTGGTGCGACCTTACATCAGACGGGCCAACATCACATCGAAACGGCCCGCCAGGCGGCGGAAGCATTGCGGCCACTGGCAGGCAATGCCGCCTATTTGCTCTTCACGATTGGTTTGATCGGCACCGGCATGTTGGGCGTGCCTGTGCTGGCCGGTTCCGCGGCTTATGCAATCGCCGAAGCCTTGCACTGGCGCGGTTCCTTGAATGATCGCCCGCGCGCGTCCGCTAAATTCTATGCCGTCGTGGCCGCCGCCGTCCTGCTGGGGCTGGCGTTGGATTACATGCGCTTCAACGCGGTGCGGATGTTGTTCATCGCGGCCATTGTGAATGGCGTGCTCGCGCCGCCGTTGCTGATTCTGATCGTGCTGCTGACGAGTGACCCACGCGTGATGGGGAAGCGCGTCAATCCTGGTTGGTTGCGTTGGTTAGGTTGGCTGACAACGGCGCTGATGGCGTTCGCGAGCATTGGTTTGTTACTGATTTAGTTGCGCTGTGCGCGTGGGGCAGGGAAGTGACCAGATTTAGCCGCCGTCACTTTTTGGATTTGTCATCCGGCAATTTGCAAGGCCCCGTCGTAGTGATGTTCACGGCCTTATCGCCATGGATCAAAACTTCAGTCGCAACCGGCGTCAATTCAAAAAACTCCTTGGCCGCAAAGATGGGAATGCGAATGCAACCGTGGCTGGCGGGCGTGGCGGGCACCGCGGGATTCCCATGAATCGCTACACCCGCGAAGATGTAGCTGGGGTAATACAGCAACCCCAAATCACTCTTGCGCCAGCCCGCGATTTTGCGCCGCACTTTGAATCTGCCAGTGGGCGTGACCGCGCGGCGTGTGCGGCCTCCCTGCGTAAACAGCGCGCCGGAACCGGTTGAAACCGGCAGAATGCGCTGCACCGCGCCGGTCGCATCAACGACAAACAAGACTTGGCGCGGCAAATCAATCTCGATGTGACTGTGGGTTGGTTCCAGCGCCTTGGGGCGTTGCGCTTGTCGAAGTAACTGCAACTCTTCATTCGTCAACACGCCTGTGCGTGCGCGGCCTTCGACTTTTTGAAAGGCTGTCAGCGCGTGACGCAACGATGCGTCCTGTCCCGTTGCTTCAGGTTGTAGCCAATACCCCAAGTTGCTGAGGAGGGTTTTCGCTTCATTCACCTCTGCTTCGCTTAACTTGGGGCGGACATTCAATTTGGGAGTTGGTTTTGGCGTGGGAGTGGCAGGATGAACCGGTGCCGGGCTGGGCGTAGTTTTTACCGTTGGCGGAATCGTTTGCGCCTGTAAGGTCGAAAGCAGCATCGCGCCAAGCAATCCCGCGCTGACGAGCGACCTCAACTTCAACTCTGGCCAGCGCCGTTTTTGCATCGCACTCAGACCCATTTTTCGAATACGCCTGTCACAGCGGTCAGGCGTATTCGAAAAACGATACAGGGCGGAGCATCCTTGCCCATCATGGATTCGACGGGCGATAAATGCGGCAACTCCTGATACAACTTTGCCAACCAAAATTCCCGCTCATCCGCCGCCGTAATCTCTTCGTAGTTGCCGTAGGCGATCACGCTGCGCCAGTGATAGTCGTCTTCAATCGCATCTATCTGCAAACACGCGCGCGGATTGGCGCGCAGCATCTCGATCTTTCGACCGGGCAGGGAATGCAGATAGATTGACTCGCCTTCAAACAAGTAATGTACCGGCACCACGTAGGGTTCATTATGCAAACAACAGCCCAACCGTCCGGTGTTTTGATTGGCTAACAACTGCCGGGCGACAGGTTCTGCCAGCGTGCCGATCATCAGTTTCAATGCTCCTTGCGTTGACGAACGATTTCGACCGAACAATGGGCTTGCGAGGCGACGGCATTCGAGACGGAACCCAGCCAGAAGCGTTGCCAGCCGCTGTAACCGTGCGAACCCAACACAATCAAATCAGCGCCCCAGCTTTCGGCCTCGTCCACGATTACAGACTTGGCCTGACCTGTTTTGACGCTTGTCGTCGTTTGCAGGCCGCTCGCTTCTAGCTGCGTGGTTGCATCGCCGACGGCTTTCTCGGCAGCTTCCTTCGCGGCTTCTTCGAGTTGCACATAGTAACTATCCGGCAGCGCCCAGGTTTCAGGGGTTGGAACGAACGGCAGTTCCAGCGCCGATAACACTCTGATTTCGGTGCCCGCAGGCCACGGACGCGCGGCGACTGACGCCACGGCGGCATTGCTGCATTCCGAACCATCAACCGCTAATAAGATCTTCATACGCCCTCCTTTTCGGTGATGAAATTTGGTGGGGGTTCATTTCACATTTAGTTTCCACTACTTAAGGCTACAGCAATGAGTGTGCCGGGCAAAATTGAAGCGCCCTTACACAAGCTGCGTTTGGAGTGGCGGAAAAATCCTCAACCAGCAACGCACCGGTTTTGACCATGCTTGAGGCAGGGCAGGGCAGGGGATTATGGCGCAAGGGTGAGTTGGAAATTTCCGCAGCGCATTTCTGAAACGCAGCGTTCGTCTGGACAATTGCCGTGACTCAAATAGCCAGATCACTTTCTTCATTCTTTATTCTCCATTCTCAATTCGTAAGCAGCGAAAACCTTTTCGCTGCTTACGAATTGAGAATGGAGAATAAAGAGTTGAGAGCATTTCTTTGGCAAAGGTCTCCCAATTGATGTGCTCGCCAAGTGCCGGCACATCTGCGACAGCTCGCGCGTTCGCACTTGTTGCTGTTTTTTTTATTGCTTGTGAGCACTTTGGTTCTGCGGGGGTGAGGGTGATGACGCACTCTCCTTTGAGCTGACGATTTCGCTGTGCGCAGTTTCAGCCGCACAGAAAACGGCAATTGTCGTGATCAGCGCCATGCCCGCGATATACAACGCAATCGGCCACGAACGCCCGGTGCGCCGCAACAAATCGGTGGCGATCAGCGGCGACAAGCCGCCCGCCAGCACCGACGAAAGCTGATAGCCCAGCGAAGCGCCCGTGTACCGCACCCGCGTGCCGAACAATTCCGAAAAGAAACTCGCTTGCGGCCCATACATCGCCGGATGGCAAATCGCCAGCACCACAAACATCGCCAGCATCAGCATACTCACGCGCCCGGTTTCGATCAGCCAGAAGAAGGGGAACGCAAACAAGCCGGTGCCGATGGCGCCAAACAAATAGACCGGGCGGCGTCCCACAAAATCTGAGAGCAAGCCGAACACTGGGAGCGCCATCATTTGCACCAGCGCTCCCCACGAAACGGCGGTCAAAATCTCCGCCCGCGTGAATCCAATTTGCGGGCGTGTGGCAAAGGTCAGGGTGAAGACGGTGTAAATATAAAAAGCAGCGTTGTCAGCGAGCCGCGCGCCCATGGCGATCAGCAAGCTGCGTGGATGCTGGCGAATCGTCTCCAGCAACGGCAAGCGCGCCGCCGTCCCGGCTTGTTTGATCGCCTTGAAGATAGGCGGTTCGACTACGGCCATGCGTATGAATAGCCCCACCGCGACCAGCACGATGCTCAGCAAAAAAGCTACGCGCCAGCCCCAACTTAGCAAATCCGGTTCAGGCAGTTTGGCGATTAAGCCGAAGACCAAGGTGGAAATCAGCAAGCCGGTGGGCACGCCGATTTGCGGCCAACTGCCATAAAAGCCGCGCCGGCTGGCCGGGGCATGTTCGACCGCCATCAACACCGCGCCGCCCCATTCGCCGCCAACGGCGAAACCTTGCGCCAGCCGCAACGTGATCAAACAAACCGGCGCCCACACGCCGATTTGATCGTAGGTCGGCAACAATCCGATCAACGCGGTCGCTACGCCCATCAACAACAGCGTGAAAATCAGCATGGACTTGCGCCCGAGGCGGTCGCCGTAATGGCCGCAAACGATGCCGCCAATCGGGCGCGCGATGAAACCCACGGCATACGTGCCGAACGAAGCGAGCGTGCCCATCAACGGATCAAAGTTCGGAAAGAACAACTTGCCGAAGACCAATGCGCTGGCCGTGCCGTAAAGAAAAAAGTCGTACCACTCGATCGTTGTGCCGACAAAACTGGCGAAGGCGACTTTGCGAATCGCGGCGGCATCGTTAGGGGAAGCAGTTGTTTTTTCCATGTGAGCGACCAACGGCGCGCGGCGGAAGCGCGGGTGCGGGCAAATTCGTCGTGGTTATTTGGCGGTGTTTTGACTGGCCGTATGCGCCACCGATTGCTCAATCAATTCTTTGAGCACTTTCAGGTCAACGTCGGCGAGCGTTTTGAGATACAGGCAGCCTTTGCCTGTTTTGTATTTGCCCAGCTTTTGCATCAGTGCGGAATGCTGCACGAAATACCCCAGCCCATACAGCGCGAGGTTTTGTTTGCGCGGTGAGAAGCCGACATAGAACCAATCGTTCTCGCGGCCACTCTCATACTTATAACGATAATCGCCAAAGCCGACGATACTCGGCCCCCACATCTTGGGCTTGGCTTTGGTGGCTTTCTGCATCAGCTTCGCGAGGGTGAAACAGTCTTGCCGTACTGTTTCATCGGCAATGGCGTTGAGGAATTCTTCGACACTTTGCCCGGTTTCTTTGGTTTTGAGTTCAGCCATACAGCTCTCCTATGATGAGTTGTCTACTCCGAGGTGGTTGTTAGCCCTCGGCGAGGACGAAATGGGGGAAGTCTGCGAACACCCATTTGTTCTTCAGCGTCCGGTAGATCACCCCCAGGAACTTGCGCGCCGTCGCGATAATCGC